>JAHDFS010000095.1:0-5560 GCA_020628035.1 Rhizobiaceae bacterium | reverse complement strand
GGCTATCGTGGAAAACGGCCCAAGCCGGACGGGCAGGGCGCGCTGAGGACAAAGGGCGACCATTCACCTTTATCGAAGCCATATTGTTCCAAGCGGTCAATCCAAAGGTTTGGGCCGTCACACTTGCCGCCTATGCAGGATTTGGCGGTGGTCTAACGCCGATGGGTGAAGCCATCAGATTGTTCATCACATTTGCCGGCATAAATTTAGCCGTCTGCTTGTTTTGGACAACAGTGGGTCATTTGCTCTCGGGATTTTTAAAATCAGACCGCATCTGGCGCATTTTTATGATCACAATGGCAACCATCATGGCGCTTACGGTTGTGATGATCTTTATTTAGATCAGGTTTTAAACCAAACGTCGCCAGCGTCTTTGAGTTCGCATTTATTGCCGTCAGGATCACAGAAGGTTCCGACCTGACCCCATTCGAATTCTTTGTAATCAACATCAACACCGCGAGCGCGCAATGCCTCAGAGGCGGCTTTAACGTCATCGACATTGAACCGAAGCATGGTGGGATTATCAGAATTTGGTTTCGCGCCTTCATGCGCGTGACCACCTGTTTCAATCATCAAATAACCATCGCCAAACCTTAGGCAAAGCAGGTGGCCTTTATCGTACCAGACGGGAAGCCCCATCACGTCTTTGTAAAAAGCACAGCATGCCTCGTAGTTCTCCGTGCCCAAAATGATGCCATGTGTTTTAATCTCAAATGGCGCTGACATATTATCTCCAAATGCCCATATGTTCCTGGCAATATTCGATGATTTTGCGGTTCAACTCGCGACGATTGGCACCTTCAAAGATTTGCAGGTTTAATGGTTCCATTTCATCTGCTTCTGAAAATTTGGGTCGAAATTCACCAGCATCGGTCCAGATTTGAAAGCCGTTATTGGCAACATTGGCTGACAGCCAGATGTCATCTTGAAATTGTGCGATTTCGGGAATGTTGGTCACATCTTTGGTAAAGAAGCGCGGCTTGACCAAAACGCCTGAAAAGCCTTCAAAAATGTCGATATACCCGCTTTTTCGGAAAGTTGGTTTAGCCAATTTTGTTGTAAATGCCTTCTTCAAACCTTCATTGATCGCAATGCGAACCAAACGCGTTAATTTGTAAGGCACATCCATATATTTTGGATAACGTTCCGCACGGGGCAATTGTGTGGCGGCAAATTGTCTTTGTTGTGCCTTGTAAGTTTCAACGAAAAGACCACTGCCAGTAATGGCACAATCTGGATGCCGGGCGGATTGATCCAATCGCTTTTGCGCCCAATCCTTGTCATATATCCGATCGTCATCGCAAAAAATAATATGCGTTTCGGGGTCAAGTGTAGGGTCCATCAAACAATTGATGACCTTTGACGCGGGGCCATCATCCTGGTCCGGTCGAAAAAGCTGAACGCCATCGGGGATTTGAGGTAATTCTGTCCCATCATAATCTGGAAAGCGCAGATATGATTTTGGAATATACAAGCGTATTTCATCAATCTTTGCCGATTGTTGGAGCAAACTCTCAAGTGTCGGGCCGATTTTATCAAATCTGGAAGGGATCGTGCTAAGTGATATGATGACTGGCAATTTTGTTTCTCATAAATGGCGCATTTCAGGAAGATTAGTTACTTCCAAATGCCGAATTTTTCTTGGCAATAGGCAATGAGTTTGTCGTTAATGTCAAATCTATCATTGCCGTCAAATGTAGCATGTTTAAGCGGATTACGTGCCTCGGCTTCTGAAAATGTTGGGCGCAACTGTTTGCTGACCACTCGAATTTTAAAACCATTGGCCGTCACATTGGCCGACAACCAAATGTCATCTTGAAACTTGCCAATCTCAGGAATGTCAAACACTTCATCAGTGAAAAAGCGCGGTTTGACCATCACGCCTGCAAATCCTTCGAAAATATCTTCATAGCCACTTTTGCGAAAAAGTGGGCGGGAGAGCTTGGTATTAAGTGCTTTTTGCAAACCTTGCTGCCGCATAATGCGAAAGAAGAGATAGATCCGGTAAAGTCCACCCAATTTTTTGGGAAACAGTTTCGCGCGCGGCAATTCATCAGGCGTGTATGTGCGTATAATGCCATTGTAATCGTCCAACAAAAGCGCACTGCCGCATAAAGCACAATCAGGATATTCTTCTGAATGCTCAACAAAATTTGCGACCCAATTGTGATCATAAATTTCATCGTCATCGCAAAACATGATCTTTGTATCAGGATCGAGGGATTTGTCTTTAATACAGTGTAACGATTTGGATGCAGGACCATAGTCCACATCCGGCTGGTAAATGGTTACACCTTCAGGAACATCTGGCAAATGGCCGTCATAATCGGGAAATCTGGCATAGCTCTTTGGGATATAAAGGCGGATTTCATCAGCTTTTACGCTTTGATCTAACAGGCTTTCCAATGTTTGCCCGATTTTGTCAAAACGGGGAGGGATGCTGCTAAGGGAAATAATGATCGACATGTAAAAGCCTGCAAATAAAATTTGGCACTTGTTCTCAGATAATCAGGTCAAATGCAAGTTTGATGATCCTAAAACCACTATTTGAGCAGGATATGGCAATAAAAAACCCGCTTGAACAACATCAAGCGGGCTTAAATAGTATTAAGTCAAAAAGCTTAGTCTTTTGTCAATTCATCCTGTGAGCGGATGACTTTACCCAATAAGCCATACTCGAGGGCTTCATCTGTGTTCAGCCAAAAATCACGCTTTGTGTCTTCATGAATTTTTTCAGGTGTTTGACCTGTTGCCTCAGAGAAGAGAACTTCAAAACGCTCACGCATTTTCTGGATTTGTTCGGCCTGAATTTCAATATCAGAAGCCATGCCGCGAACACCACCTGATGGTTGATGCAAGAGGAAGCGTGTGTTTGGCAAGCAATAACGATTTTCTTTTTCAGCACCAACGAAGATGAGAGCACCAGCTGAGGCAACCCAACCAGAACCTATGGTACGCACTTTAGGGCGGATGAATTTAATCATGTCATGAACCATGTCACCTGATTCAACATGCCCACCTGGGGATGAAATGAACAGGTTGATTGGATCGTCGGAATCTTCAGCCAGTGCTAAAAGATGTGACGTTGCTTGGCGTGCAACTTTGTCATCGATCGTACCTGTGATTAATACATTCCGGCTTTTAAACAAAAGCTCGGTCATACGGCCAGCACCGGCATCCTTTTCTTCATTTTTATCTTTGTCTTCATCATTCATGAAAAATGTCATGTCTACCTCTTCCTGGCGTCGGCAAATTGATGACTTTAAAGAATCAATTGCCTGATCAAATCTGTTCGAGCAGAATGTAGGAATTCAATCTCCCAATGTCCACCTCGGCAAGTGTTGTAAAGGTAAATCAGTTAACGCTTGGATAAAACAGAGCTGGATTTCTTGGGCAGTACGAGTTGCCACTAAAGTTATGGTTACATTATTTCTAAGAAATCTGACCAGTTTCATAAAGTATGTCTTTTTTAGACCGAAGATACCGTAAAAATTCGGATTTTGGACGCAATATCGCATTGTAGATTGACCGTCATGATTATATATCTTGGGTAAGGTTTCATTGATTACGTTAAGTCGCCATGGCAACAGCGTTATCGAAGACACAGTCAAGATTGGGAGCTTTCATGACTATTTCAAAACGTAATGTGTTGATCGCAACTGCAATGATGGTGACAAGCTCTGTGTTTGGCGCATCCACCTCGCTTGCTGATGAGTTTAAGTTTTCAATTCACCACTTTTTAAGCCCCAAATCAATCACCCATACAGATATGATTGTGCCATGGGCAAAACGGATTGAAGAGGCTTCTGAAGGGCGCATCCAATTTGAAATTTTCCCAGCCATGGCGTTAGGTGGGAAGCCACCTGAGCTTTATGGCCAGGTGCGTGATGGCGTTGCGGATGTAGTCTGGACGCTTCCCGGTTATACGCCAGGTGTGTTCCCTCGATTGGAAGTATTTGAATTGCCGAATGTGCATGATGGTTCCGCAGCCGCAACCAATGCTGCTATTCAGGCACTGCTGCCTGACTTGGCAGAAGATCTTGATGATATTCATCCGCTTCTCGTGCACACGCATTCAGGCAATGCGCTTCATCTAACGTCCAAAGATGTGAAAAGCCTTGCGGATGTGAAAGGCCTTAAAGTCCGTTCTCCATCGCGCACAGGTGCATGGATGCTTGAATCTTGGGGCGCTGAACCGGTTGGCATGCCGGTGCCAGCTTTACCGCAAGCGCTTGCCAAGAAAACCGTTGATGGTGGATTGGTGCCATTTGAAATTGCTATTCCGCTAAAACTTGCTGAGCTGACCGATTATTCAGTGGAGCTTGAAAAGGGCAAACGTTTTGGCACATCGACATTTTTGTTTGCCATGAACAAAGCGTCATATGATTCCCTGCCGGATGATTTGAAAAAGATCGTTGATGACAATTCTGGCGCAGCATTTGCCAAAGAAATGGGTGAGCTTTGGGACAGTGTTGAACCAAAGGGTATTCAGTTGGCCATTGATAAAGGCAATGAAGTCAATCAGTTATCTGCTGAAGCTAGCGCAGAATTTGCCGCAAAAGCACAAGAAGTCGGTGCGCGATGGTTAGAGGAAGTCACCGCAAATGGCATTGACGGAGCAGCTTTGCTTGCCAAAGCGCAAGATGCTGTCGTAGCCAACACTGTGCAGAAATAGCAGAGTATTTTTGAACAGATGAGCGCGCCCAAAACGTCACACAGCGATAATCTGGGTGGAGGCAAAGGTGCGCTTGTTGCTGGCTTTTCGAAAATCATAACCTATTGGGCGCTGCTTGGCGGTATTGCGCTGATGTTGGCCGTAATGGTGACGGTGATCAATGCGCTAGGGTTTTCTGCCAATGTTTTGGTGCGGAATTTTGGCTTCAATGTCTCTGGGCTTCCTGGATATGAAGATATGGTCACTTTGTTTGTTGGCTTTGCTGCGCTCACCATGATGCCCTATTGCCAGCTTAAAGGTGGACATATTGCGGTTGATGTTGTGATGAAATCAGCGCCGCGCACCATGCAATGGATCAGCCATATTGCGTCTTCGCTCCTTATGGCGGGTGTTGCATTATTTTTTGCCTATATGCTGAGCCAGGGAGTGGAACAAGCGAGGGGTGATGGCACGGTGACCGCAGTGCTCGGCTGGCCTGTTTGGGCCTTCATGCTACCGGGCGTGATGTCATGTCTATTATGGTTCGCAGCAAGCCTTATACAATTGGGCAAGCTCCCTCAGACCGCTGAGGTGACATGATGGAGCGCGAACTTATTGGGCTTTTCGGTCTGTTGGCGGTCTTTATCCTGATCATGTTGCGCGTACCGGTGGCGCTTGCCATGCTGGTTACAGGTGTAATTGGCTCATGGGTGATATCGCTCGCGTCGCCATTTCTGAAGTTTGGTCCATATTTGCTGCAGTTCAAAACAGCGCTATGGAATAGTGTTGCGAACTATGATCTCACTGTTATCCCGCTATTCATCTTAATGGGATTGCTGGCATCTGAAGGCGGTTTGAGCCGCGATTTATTTAAAGGCATCAGCGTGTTAACGCGCAATATCCGCG
>JAHDFS010000094.1 GCA_020628035.1 Rhizobiaceae bacterium | reverse complement strand
GTACCGTCATCTGCCGATACAATCCTAATTCAGGAAAATACTGAAAAGCAGGATGGTGGCTTTGTGAAAGTCACCAGCCCTGCCCAAGCGAATAGGCATATCCGGCTTGCGGGTGTCGACTTTTCAAAAGACGATGTGCTCTTAAAACAATTCCGCGAGATGGATTATTCAGCTATCACTCTAGCGGCCAGCATGAATTATTCGGAAGTTGAGGTCTATAAGAAACCTTTGATTTCTGTTTTGGCAACGGGTGATGAATTGGTGTCACCAGGTGAAGAGCCCGGACTTGATCAGATTATTGCTTCAAATGCCTATGGTGTGATGGCCATGTGTGAAAGCGCTGGCGCGGATATCTTGGATCTGGGCATTGCGCAAGACAAACTAGATGTCATCAAAGCTTCTGTCCAAAAAGCGCTCGATAATGACACGGATATTTTGGTGACTATTGGTGGTGCATCGGTTGGCGATCATGATTTGGTGCAACAAGCACTGACTGAAATGGGGATGGAGCTCAATTTTTGGAAAATAGCCATGCGGCCTGGCAAACCACTTATGTATGGCAAGCTGGGCGATATGCGGGTTATTGGATTGCCAGGAAATCCTGCCTCAAGCTTGGTCACTGCATCACTATTTTTGGCGCCGCTCGTGCGAAAACTAGCCGGGCGGGAAACCACCTCGCCCCAAACCACTGCAAAGCTGACTGTTGATTTACCTGAAAACGATCACCGCCAGGAATATATGCGCGCGCATATCGAAACCGATGAAAATGGCGATAAAACAGTGACACCCTTTACGCGTCAAGATTCGTCTTTGGTGCGTGTATTTGCCGATGCAAACGGACTTTTGATTCGCCCACCAAACGCAAAAGCTGCTGTAAAAGGTGATATTTGCGACATCATTATGTTTGAAAAATAGAACGGCGGAAATATTTTTTTAAAATAATGCGGAACAATAAATTTGAGTAAATTCGAACTCATGAAGTATGTTTAGCGCGATGCGGCACTTGAATACTAAAAAATGCCGAATACTTGTTTTTGTAATAGAAACAGACGCTTATACTTAGTTTCAATGCCCTTTTTCAGACAAACCTGATAAAAAAACCATCTAATTCCGTTTATGTTCTGGTATAATTCTACCTTTGTTCAATAATTGCAAAAAATCGTCTTGTCTGCGGAGTGTGATTTTTTAATAAATTATTTACTATTGCAGAACACAAATAGAACATATATGCATTGTTCATGGTTTGTTTCTAACACGATGAGGTTTTGAGATGTTGACACGTAAGCAACAGGAACTGCTGTTTTTTATTCATGAGCGCATGAAAGAAACCGGTATTCCGCCCTCATTTGATGAGATGAAGGATGCATTGGATCTAGCGTCAAAATCCGGCATTCATCGATTGATCACAGCACTCGAAGAGCGCGGGTTTATCAAACGTCTTCCAAACAGAGCTCGAGCATTGGAAGTGATCAAACTACCGGAAAGCTATCAGGCAACGACCCCGCCTCCCCGTGGCTTTAATCCAAGCGTTATTGAAGGCAGCAAGGATAAAGTTGAGCCTATCCGTTCAAAACCGTCTGAGCCTGCGGAAGACAATGGTTCACTCAGCGTGCCAGTGATGGGCCGTATTGCAGCTGGTGTTCCAATTTCAGCTATTCAGCACACAACGCATAACATTAATGTCCCAACAGATATGCTCAGTTCAGGCGATCACTACGCATTGGAAGTTAAAGGTGATTCCATGATCGATGCGGGTATCTTTGATGGAGATACAGTCGTGATCAAAGATGCCAATAACGCTAATCCAGGTGATATCGTTGTTGCACTTGTCGACGACGAAGAAGCAACGCTCAAACGGTTCCGCCGCAAGGGTGCTTCCATTGCACTTGAAGCTGCAAACCCCGCCTATGAGACCCGTATTTTTGGGCCTGACCGCGTTAAGGTGCAAGGCAAGTTGGTTGGTCTGATACGCCGCTATAACTAAACTGAAACAAAAACGAAATGGATCGCCTAATTTGCGGTCCGTTTTATTGTTTGGCCATCTGGCAACCAGTATTCATTTGCGCGCCAATTGAAATATCTTTGAATTGTCCAAGGCCGCACAGCGTCATCGATTGCTGTTTCAACCCGATATTTTCCTTTATTCTTGGGCTCATAATAAAAAGCCATTGATCCGTTTTCTTTCAAATCATATCGGCTGATTATTATTTTTGCGGCACATTCATCTCGCTGAACTCGGTTAACGCCAAATGTTGCAACAATGATGTCGGCAAATTTACAAGCAGATGTAAAATACTCAGTTTTACCCAGACTGGCGATGATATGGTTTTCGTGTCTGTTCACACAGTAATGCGTATTGAAGCACTTAAACTGTGCTTTCTGATCCAGTAAACCCAATATGTTATCCCTTCGCGGAATAAGCGGATCAAAACTGAATTCTGACGCATTTAGCTTAATCGGTTTTTCGATTTCAAACAGATAAGCACTTTGCCACTGGTCTGAAATGAATTTTGATGGGCGAGATCGATTAACATTGAGCGCTTTATCGCTTCGAACACCAATAAGCTTTCCATCTTCACTGATTAAGATATCCGGAACGGCAATCGATAAAAATGTTGAAAGTGATAGCCCAACAAGCATGAAACCCAACCCGATAAAACGGATGGTGGTCCTCATAAGCACGAAAATGATAAACCCGATCACCAATAAACCTGTCACCAGTTTATGCGGTTTTCCAGTTTTAAGCTCGCCACCGAGATCTGCTACCCAATTGGCCAAATATATGACCGCTTCAATTGACTGCCCTAACCCGGATAAGGCCAGTCCTTCAAGTCCATAGGGCATTAACAACATCGATATTAGTGCAAGCGGCATAACAAGCAGTGTGACAATGGGCATTGCAAGTATGTTACCCAAGACCCCATAGCCTGCTAATTGGTGGAAGTGATAGTTTGAAAATATCCCAGTGGCTAAGCCTGCAATGAGCGCTGTTAATCCCAGACCGATGATAAATTGAACAGCTTTATAGAAAATTGTCTCTTGGAAGTAGAATGTTGAACTTTCGTATGTTTTGAGCCTCAACCGCGCCCAAGTGCTATAGATCGAAACAAGTGCTGTTGCTGCAGCAAACGACATTTGAAATCCTGGTGTGGTCACAGCTGAGGGCGAGATGATCACTATTATGATGGCAGCAATGGCAACATTGCGTAATGTGATAGCTGGCTTATCAAAAATGATGGCACCCAGCATGATTACCAACATGAGCCAAGCACGTTGGGCTGATATGGGTGCACCAGAAATAATAAGATAGGATGACGCCGCAATTAGCGCAGCAATCGCTGCTATTTTTTTGGCGGGTATCGCCTGAACCAGAGATGGAAAGAGGCTCAAGACCACTCTGATCGACAAGAACAAGGTGCCTGACGCTAAAACCATATGAAGACCTGAAATAGCCAAGATATGAGCGAGCCCTGCGCTTCTTAATGCCATCACAGTTTCTTCACTGATTGCTTTTTTGTCAGCGATGATCAGAGCAGATGAAATGGCGGCGGCATCACCATTTAAATGATCATATATCCGGTTTGATATTTTCGATTGTATGGAACCAACAAGAAGTTCAAATCTACTCTCCAACGGCAAAATTGATGGACTGATTTGCCCTTTGACTACAGGTTCTCCCAGCACAAAACCATAAGCACCTATATCATTGATATAAGCACCAAATGCGAAATCATATCCGGTGGGATAAACAGGTCCTGAAGGTCGGGTTAATCGAACTCTTGCGTGGATCGATTGTCCTACTTTTAGTTCTACACCCTTCCCCCGCGCCACCAATTGTACCTTTTCTGGTGGTCGTTTAATTTGGGGTTCTGATGTTGAATTGATCAAAATTTTGTATCTCGGGGCGCCATTTATTCCCATAGTTTTGGATAAAATTGTCCCAGAAATATGCGTTGTAACGTCGCTATCGATTAAAACGGCAGCCTTTTTCATCTCGATATTGGCAGCATATGCACCAGCTAAAAACGCTATAGATAGTAGTATTAGGAATTTTGACCCCACATTTATGCGTTTATGAAGGAGATAAACACTGCTCAAAACCAGCATCGGAATCAGCAACGCCACATCGGAAATGTCCCGTTTTGCAGAAAAATTGTAATATGCGCCAAAAATTAAAAACACAGGTATACACAGGAAAGTGTGTCCAAATGCCATTTCAAGCGCAAGTGACTGGTGTAAAAAGCTTTTCCTGTTTTTGTGCGCGGCAAAATATCTTAAACTGGGATCTGAATTTCCAAAGCCAAACTTGCGCAATATAAACGATTTAGATCGCTCAATTGACGCTTTTTTGGTTAAATCTTGCTGTTTTTGCTCCACTTCAAACAAATGGTGTAAATCCGGTTATTCAAGCAAATTGAGAGATTACTTGAGAAATACTACCATAAGTTTTGTCAAGGGGTAAACTGAACGTAACAATAGTTTTACAATACCACTTTATAAATATTGCGTGTCAATCTTGGCAATGCCTCAGAAATCGTATAGCTAAAGCCCAAGCTTTTCTGGATGCACCGCAACATAACTTTATTTTGCGTTGTCTTAGAACATACGAAAGGACCTAATATGACCGATAAAAAAGCCACATTAAACTTCGAAGGCAAGGAGCACGAATTTCCCGTCCGCTCTGGAACTTTGGGTCCCGACGTAATCGACATCAGTACTTTATACAAGAAGACTGGTGCGTTCACATTTGACCCAGGTTTTACATCAACTGGCTCATGTGATTCAGACATTACCTTCATCGATGGTGACAAAGGTATCTTGTTGCACCGCGGTTATCCAATTGAACAATTGGCAGAACAAGGCGACTTCTTGGAAGTTTGCTACCTCTTGCTTTATGGCGAGCTGCCAACGGCTGCACAAAAGCAGGACTTTGACTATCGCGTAACACGCCACACAATGGTGCATGAGCAAATGTCACGCTTTTTCACAGGCTTCCGCCGTGATGCACACCCAATGGCTGTTCTTTGTGGTTGTGTGGGCGCTCTATCTGCTTTCTATCACGATTCAACAGACATCACGGATCCGCATCAGCGCATGGTTGCGTCAATGCGTATGATTGCGAAATTACCAACACTGGCAGCTATGGCTTATAAGTACCATATCGGTCAACCATTTGTGTATCCGCAGAATGACTTGGATTATGCTTCCAACTTCTTGCGCATGTGTTTTGCTGTTCCATGCGAAGAATATAAAGTAAATCCAGTTCTCGCTCGTGCGATGGACCGTATCTTCATCCTTCACGCTGACCACGAACAAAATGCTTCCACATCAACTGTCCGTCTTGCTGGTTCTTCTGGCGCGAACCCATTTGCATGTATCGCTGCGGGCATTGCGTGTCTTTGGGGCCCTGCTCATGGTGGAGCCAATGAAGCTGCGCTTAACATGCTGGCTGAAATTGGTAGCGTGGATCGTATTCCTGAATATGTGGCACGCGCTAAAGATAAAGACGATCCTTTCCGCCTCATGGGCTTTGGTCACCGTGTTTATAAAAACTATGACCCGCGCGCGAAAATCATGCAGAAAACAACGCATGAAGTTCTCAATGAATTGGGTATCAAAGACGATCCTTTACTTGAAGTTGCCATGGAACTTGAGCGCATCGCTTTGACTGATGAATACTTCATCGAGAAGAAGCTATATCCGAATATTGATTTCTATTCTGGCATTACGCTGAAAGCGCTTGGCTTCCCAACAACAATGTTCACAGTGCTCTTTGCATTGGCGCGTACAGTTGGCTGGATTGCTCAGTGGAAAGAAATGATCGAGGACCCAAGCCAGCGTATTGGTCGCCCTCGCCAGCTTTACACAGGCGAAGCAAGCCGCGATTACGTGCCTGTTATCAAGCGATAATAGTTTTTATAAAAACATCAAAAACTCCGCATTTTGAAAAAGATGCGGAGTTTTTTATTGGATGCGCTCAAGCACGATACGCGCGCCTTTAACACTTGGCGGCTCATCGACACTCATACACTCATGAACGAGATCAAAAGCTTCCAGCATTGCGCTACGCTGCTTGGTATCGTTTGACAACCGATGCAAATGACGCGCTAGATTGCCTGGCTGAATAAACTCATCAAAAAACTCGGGAATAGCTTGGTAATTGGCTACCCAATTGGGAAGTGCTGCGCTCCAAAGATCCAGTTTCTTATGCAGCATCCTTAACATGAAATCTATTTTGTAGATCGAAACGCATGGAACTCTGGCTATTGCCAATTCAAGCAAGATCGTTCCAGAAACCGCCAAAGCTGCATCTGCTTTTGAAAAAGCTGCCCATTTATCTGTTTCTCCTACAACCAACTCGATGTCGATAGGCCAGGATTTTAACTCATCCTGTAAACGGGTTTCAAATCGCGCGATTGTCGGCAAAATAAACTTTGTCTGCGGTTCTAATTTCAAAAATTCGATTGCAGCCTTTTGTATTGTCTCCAAATTCTTGTTTAACTCGCTATTTCGCGAACCCGGTAGCAGCAATATGGTTTTATCGGCCGTAGGCTTATGATCCAGCTGCGTTTCACGGCATGCTTGAACTGCAGAATTTTCCATCAATCTATGACCAATGTAAGTGATGGGTGGCCCTGATAGTTCTTCAACAATTTCCGGCTCGAATGGCAAAATACTCAATATATGATCGATATATGTGCGCATCTTTTGTGCGCGTTCTGGCTTCCATGCCCAAACAGTTGGGCAAACATAATTAATGATCGGAATTTTCGGGCTTTTTTCATGAACGATTTTCGCCACACGATGGGTAAAATCTGGACTATCGACAATGATGAAAATATCTGGATTGAAGTCGATGATTGCATTTGCGGTCTGGCGAATGCGCCACAATAATTTTGGCAATTTAGCAATCACAGCTGAAATGCCCATGATAGACAATTCGCTATAGTCAAATAATGGCGTTAAGCTTTGTGAAACAAGTTGGGGACCGCCTACGCCTTTCAATTCGATATCCCGCCCAGTTTGCTCATGCAATTGTGTTTTAAGAGCTGACACCAACTCCGCGGCTAACTGATCGCCAGAAACCTCACCTGCAATTATGGCCACTTTGACTGGCTTCATGAAGACGCCTTTCGAGAAATTCCAGCGATAAACATTCCATATTTATTGGCTTCTTTTATCACATTTTCCTTATCCAGGATAAAAGAACGTCCTGCCTCTACCGCTATGCCTGACAAACCTGCTTTATGCGCGTTTCTAACACTCATTGGGCCAATGGTTGGTAGATCTGCACGCCGATCTTGCTGCGGCTTACATAGTTTAACCAAAACACCCTGCCCGCCTTCGGTTTTTCCAGTGCGCTTTTGCACAGAAATGGCTTTTAACATTGCATCGGTTCCATCTGAACCTTCTGTCGCGACCACTTTTCCATTAATGGAAACTGCGGCTTGGCCTTTATCATCTAAGCCTAATTGAGATGCTGCATTTGAAGCTACTTCAATATCAATCTCATCTAATTCGCTGATACCTATTTCACCAAGCACGCCTTCTGCTGCGAGCAAGTTTGGCACAATTTCCTGTGCTCCTACAACTTCAACACCATGCAATTCAAACAAATTTATTGTTGTTCGCAAGAGCGCATCATCACCGCCAGCAAGAATATCTTTTAGTAATTTCGGAAATGAAAACAACATCTTAAACGAAATTCTAATGTCTGACACTTTGGGGCGATTGCGTACGCCACCTGCCAATATTATGCGGTCAACATTTTGTTCTTTCAGCGTTCTCGCCACCAATGCAAAATTTGCAATTGGCACAATGCGATGATCAAAATCATCCCAATTTTGATCCGCTTCACCCTTTAACGCCAATATAAATGGATCGATGCCTTGTTCACGAGCAGCAAGTGCGACATCAACCGGAAGTCTGCCATAACCGGCAACAATTGCCAGCCGCGCGTCGCTCGTTAGGCTATGCGACGTTTGGCGTGTCATGATGCTAATCCTGTGATTTGTGGGACAATCTTGCTGTGATTAAACCACGTTTACTATCTGCTGTGATATACTCATATATATCTTTTTCAGCATCGCCTAGTTTTGATGGGTCAATGTCAGCAACACGCTCTTTAAAGGTGCCGTTGCCCTCAAACACGCTTTTTACAAAGCGTCTGATATCAAGGATCTGCTGCTTTTCATATCCTGCGCGACGCAGACCAATTACGTTTAAGCCCATCAATTCGCCGGGAACGCCATCTGCCATACCAAATGGGATAACGTCATTTTTAGCAATGCAGAGACCGCCAATGAAGGCATGGTGGCCCACTCTGACAAACTGGTGTACCCCAGCGCCTCCACCCATGATAACATTATTACCAACCTCTACATGCCCACCGAGCATAACATTGTTGGACAAAATAATATTATCACCAAGACGGCAATCGTGGCCAACATGGGAGTTTACCAAGAACAAGCAATTATCGCCGACAACGGTTTTGTTTCCCGCATCAGGCATGCCTGTATTCATGGTGACACTTTCGCGAATTTGGCAGTTTTTACCAATGATAAGCTCTGTGTCCTCCCCCTTATAATGAACATTTTGCGGCTCTGTGCCTAAAATAGCATGGGAGAAAATTGAACAGCCCGATCCTATTGTTGTATTGCCATCAATCACAACGTGGCTGCGGATCGTTACATTTGCGCCAAGCTTTGCTTTTGGCCCAATAACGCTGTAAGGACCAATTTTGCAACCCTCGCCGATTATTGCCCCATCTTCAATAATTGCCGTTGGATGGATATCCGCCACAGATCCACCCATTACTCAGCACTTTCATTTGCAACGAGCATGGCACCGATGTCTGCTTCAGCAACTTTGTTGCCATCCACGATTGCATCACAATGGAATTTCCAGATGTTTCCACGTTTTTTTGTTTTCTGTACATGCAATTCAAGCACATCACCTGGTACAACTGGTTTTCTAAAACGTGCATTGTCGATCGTCATGAAATACACAACATCGGCCTCAATTTCAGCTGCCATCATGCAAATTGCGCCAGCTGCTTGCGCCATGCCTTCAATGATCAAAACGCCAGGCATAACAGGTTGACCGGGAAAATGACCCGTAAAATGAGGTTCATTCATCGTCACGTTTTTAATGCCAATCGCTGAGTTGTCGCCATCGATTTCGATAATTTTATCAACCAACAAAAAAGGATATCTGTGCGGGAGTAATTCCAATATTTTTTGTATATCAGCCGATCCAAGCGTTTTTACGTCACCATCACTCATCTTTTTGTCCTTCTTTTTTATATTTACCGCGACCAAATGCTCGTGCGTTAATATCCGCAACATCACGCAAAAACGCCGTCATTGGGCGTGCCGGAATGCCGCCCCAACGCGCACCTTCTGGAACCTCGGTCGCCACCGCGCTCGTCGCAGCGATTTGCGCCCGATCGCCGATTTTAACATGTCCAACGATACCCGCTGCGCCGCCTACTAATACAAAGTCGCCAAGTTCGGCGCTTCCTGCAATACCAACTTGCGAAACAATCACACAATGACGGCCAATGCGAACATTGTGGGCAATTTGCACGAGATTATCGATCTTTGTGCCTTCACCAATAACAGTATCATCCATTGCACCGCGATCAATCGTGGTGTTAGCGCCAATATCCACATTATCCTGGATGATGACGCGACCAATTTGATGGATCTTATGATGTCCATCCTGATCGGAAACATAGCCAAAGCCTTCTTGACCAATACGGGCGCCAGCGTGAACCGTTACCTGATTTCCCACCAGCGCATTTGAAACGCTAACATGCGGACCAATGGAACAATTCCGGCCAATTTGCACGCCTTTGCCAATGACCGCATTGGCGCAAATCAATGACCCTTTACCAATATTGGCGTTTGCACCAATAACAGCGCCCGGTTCAATAATCGCATCATCTTCGATGGTCGCAGTATCATCAACAAATGCGTTTTTAGATACACCAGCAGATGTTCCAGTCGCCGCAGCACCTGCTGCTGTTGGGTAGAATTGATTGAGTATTTGCGCAAAAGCTTTTTGCGGATTTGCAACAACTAGTGTGAGAATATCTTCGCCAATTCGTGAAGCTAAAGCCTTGTTACAAAACAATACTTTGACATCAGAACCCTCTAGTAAATCTAGGGATTTGCGCGAGCTGATGAAGCTAATTTCATCTGCCTTTGCCCGCGATAGTGGCGCGACATCACAGATCGTGATGTTGTCATAATCAGTTTTTGAGGGATGAGAACCTGTTATTTCGATAATTTCGCTAACTGTAAGTGCACTTGTAGGAGAAAAGAATTTATTTTCCATAACAAGTTGCCACCCACAGCCAACTAAATCTATCAATATCGATTAACTAAGAAACTTAGAACCTCGATGTTGCACCAAAGCCGAATTTCTTAATTTTATCGTTGGCTTCTTTAGCAACCGGCTCAGCGTAATAAACGCGAAGCGGTCCAAATGGTGATGCCCAAGTAATGCCGGCACCTACAGATGCACGCCATTCCATGCTTGTACCGTTGATAGTTTGACCACCTGTAACTGTAGCAGGATCAATATCATTGCCATAAAGGGTCGCAGCATCAGCGAAGAGGTTAAATCTCAAACCGAAGTCGCGTGAAACGATTGGAATTGGTGCACTGACTTCAGCACTTGCGTTGAAGTAAGTTGTACCACCAACGGCAAGATTTGTTGTTGCATCATTAACTGTTGGTCCAAAACCCTTTGTGTCAAATCCGCGAACGGTCTCGCCACCAAGATAGAAGTGTTCAAACACACTCAAATTACCGCTCGTCGCTGCAACGTGACCAGCACCGAGTGTGACATTGGCCACAAGATCAGCCGCTTCTGAAACAACGTCAAAATAAGATGCTTTGGCTGTTGTACGGATGAATTTCTCATCACCACCTAAACCAGCAAATTCCTGAGAAACACGAAGCGCATAACCTTCACGCGTGAAGACTTCGCTATCAAAGTCCTTATAGGTAATCGTGTAACCAAGAGAAGATTTCATTCTCTCGCCTTGATTAATGATTGCCTGCTCAGGGGTTGATGCAGATGTGCCACCAGTGCTGAATTCTTGCAGATTGTAATTATAATTCGCAGAGAATGTGATGTTGTCAGTAATCGGCGCTGCAATACGAAGCGTTGTGCCTGTATTTAGGCCTGTATAGCCTGAATTAGACTTATCTTCTTTTCTGAAGATATCAAATCCTGCTGCCAAACGGTAACCTAGGAAATATGGTTCTGTGAATGACAATTGATATTCTTGTGAATCTTCACCACGACCAGCAGATACTTTGATAAACTGTCCGCGACCAAGGAAGTTGCGTTCTGTGATTGAGATGTCAGCAGAAGCACCAGTTGTGTTGGAATAACCACCACCGATACCAAATTCACCTGTCGGCTCATCTGTTACATTCACAACCAAGATCACACGATCAGCTTCTGAACCTGGACGTGTAGAGATATCAACATTTGAGAAATAACCCAATTCATTCAAGCGCTTAGTAGCTTGACGCAATAGCACTTGGTTAAATGGATCACCTTCACTGATATCAAACTCACGACGAATGACATAGTCACGTGTACGTGTATTACCAATGATTTCGATACGCTCAACATAAGCACGTGGGCCTTCGTCGACCAAATAGTCAACCGAAATAGTACGACCAGAGAAATCACGGTCGCCACGTGGAGTGATTTGCGCAAACGGATAACCTTGGTTTGCAACTTCATCGGCAATCGCGGCAATGGTATCTTCTACTTTGCCTGCACTATAGGTATTGCCTGATTTACTTTTGATGACGTTTTGCAGTGATGCAGCATCGATATTCGGAATAGTGCTATCTACAGTGATCGCTCCGAAATCATATTTCTCACCCTCATCAACTGTGAATGTGATGCTATATTTGTTGGAAGCTTCATCGAGTTCCGCGAAGGATGAAATCACACGGAAATCTGCATAACCGCGATCATAGTAGAAACTACGCAGCAATTCTTCATCAGCACGAAGCTTATCTTCGTCGTAAATGTCCTTACGGATCAAGAAGCTGAGGAAATTTGAACGCTTAGTCGACACAACATCAGCCAAACGGCCGTTTGAGAATGCGTTATTACCGATGAAGTTGATGGACGAAATCTTTGTACGATCGCCTTCATTAACCTGGAAAGCAATGTTTACACGTCCATCACCAAGTTGAACAACTTGTGTGCTTACGGTCGCGTCTTCACGACCAATACCTGCATATGCGTCTTCAATCGCCGCAATATCAGCACTCAAGAGCAAGTCATTAAATGGCCCGAGCGGCTGAGTTTGAACAATCGTCGCAAGACGCTTGTC
>JAHDFS010000093.1 GCA_020628035.1 Rhizobiaceae bacterium | reverse complement strand
GGTCAATACAGCATCTTGGCGGCTTTGTCACCCCTATTTTCTAGGTTTTTGCGTGTTTCTAGCCGTAATGAGATCAGGACGGCGTTCGGCTGTTAATGCTTGAGATTGCGCCCTGCGCCATTCATCTATTTTCTTGTGATTGCCAGATAGCAAAACCTCAGGGATTTCAAGCTCTTCAAACACTTGTGGCCGCGTATAATGCGGATGTTCGAGCAAATTGTCTTCAAAGCTTTCATAAGTGCCGGATTCATCATTGCCCATCACCCCGGGCAAAAGGCGAATGATCGCATCTAACAAAATAAATGCTGCAGGCTCCCCACCGGACAAAATATAATCCCCGACGGAGACTTCTTCCAAATTCCGCGCGTCAATGACACGTTGATCAACGCCTTCAAAGCGCCCACAAACAATCACAACACCTTCACCATCGGCCAATTCACGCACGCGGGATTGTTTAAGCGGCTTGCCGCGCGGAGACATGAGCAATCTCGGACGGCCATCATTCGGCAGGCTATCAATTCCGCGCGCTAATACATCAGCGCGCAACACCATGCCAGCACCACCACCAGAAGGGGTATCATCGACATTGCGATGCTTGCCTTCGGCAAAATCTCTTATGTTGATTGTATTGATTTCAACATCGCCGCGCTCAATCGCCCGTCCGGACATAGAATGTCCTAAATGCCCGGGAAACATGTCCGGGTAGAGCGTTAATATGGACGCTTTAAAGCTCATGATTAGCTTTCCGGTTTTGGATCATCGCCCTCTTCGGGCCATTCATCATCAGCTGATGAACCATCATCGATGAGACCAGCAGCTTCTGGGTCAACAATGATCTTACCAGCTTTAATATTCACATCCACCACAGCAGTTTGGGTAAATGGAATGATCACCGATTTCTCACCCTTGGCCTGCAATTCAATCAGATCACCACTGCCAAAATCAAAGATCGCTTTAATAAAGCCCCAGCTTGCACCAAATTCGTCAACCGCTTCCAAACCTTCAAGATCAGCATAAAAATATTCATCTTCATCAAGATCCGCGTCTGACAAGTTCGCACGTTCTACAAATAAATCCGTGCCATTTAATGCCTCAGCTGCATTGCGATCATTGACGCCCAAAAAGCGTACAACAACCACATTTTTATGCGGTCTGATGTCCAGCACCTCAAATCTTTTGCCGTCTTTTGAAAACAAAACGCCATAATCACCCAAAGCCACGGGATCATCCGTGTGTGATTTCACACGTACTTCGCCACGCACGCCTTGCGCCCGTCCAATGGTGCCCAACAAAATTGGATTTTCAAGCTTCATAATATTTTGCCTAAATGACGTTACTCAAATGATTTTACGTGTCTCTTACAGCGCTTTTGCCTCAAGGGAAATTAAATTCGCATGGTTTAATGCAATCAACAAACAGGATATCTCAATAGAATGCTTAAATTTGTTCGAAGTTATCATCTCCAACACATCCGAAATTGGCATCAACTCGGTAATAATGAGTTCGGTTTCGTCAAATTCCGGCTCCTGAATTTTAACAGCATCACGCACCAAAAATACATGAACACTATTGCTGTGATTAGCCGGATTGGGCGACAAGGACGTTATAAATTCGAAGCTATCCGCCGAAAAGCCCGTTTCTTCCAAGAGCTCGCGTCGCGCGGTGCGTTCAAAGTCTGTTTCACCTGGCTCAACATTTCCGGCTGGAATTTCCCAGTCAATAACGCCGGCGCCATGACGATATTGCTTAATCATGACAAGCTCATTTTCTGGCGTTAACACCACCATATTGACCCAATCAGGATAATCCAAAACGTAATAAGGCGAGATAGTTTGCCCAAATTGATCAACACAATGATCGGCGCGAACCTTTATCCATCTATCATTTAAAGCATATTCAGATGAGATGGTGTCCCATTTCTTTAAAGTCATGACTTGAACTCGCCTGTTTCAATTCGCCCGTTAAAATATACGTTACCAAAACAAAAAAGGCGGCACATCTGCGCCGCCTTTTAAAGAATTACAATATGTAATTGCTTATTCTGCGGCAGCTTCCTCAGTTGCAGCTTCTGCGGCTGCTTCTTCAGCGGCAGCAGCAGCCTCTGCAGCAGCTTCTTCAGCTTTTGCAGCAGCTTCATCAACACGCTCTTGCGCTTTTTTACCCAATTTAGCTTTATTCGGGTTGTTGCGTGGCTCGCGCTTAAGAAGACCAGCTTCGTCAAGGAAACGGTGTACACGATCTGTTGGTTTCGCACCGCTTTCAAGCCAGAATTTTACGCGCTCTTCATTCAAACCAACACGGTTTTCATTGTCTTTGCCCAACATTGGGTTCCAGTGACCGATTTGCTCGATGAAACGACCATCACGTGGTGAACGCACGTCAGCGACGACGATGTGGTAGTAAGGACGTTTTTTTGAGCCACCGCGGGCCAAACGAATTTTAGTTGCCATTTTATTTTCCTTCTCTAATGACGTTTGATGCATCAATCTTCTGCATCGGATTTGTTGTCGCGAAAATTACCCTCGCGCCTGTTTATGGTGCTGAATGACTTCCTTGATGATGAATTCAAGAAATTTCTCAGCGAAATCGGGGTCAAGGTTCGAACGTTCTGCCAAACGTCTTAACCGATCGATCTGTTCACCCTCGCGCTTCGGATCTGAAGGCGGGAATTCGTGATTTGCTTTGAGCTTGCCCACTTCTTTGGTCACGCGAAAGCGTTCTGCCAAAATGTGCACAAGGGCTGCATCAAAATTATCGATAGATGCGCGCAACTCTAAAAGTTGGTCCATTGGAGATTGTTCGCTCATGCGTACCTCTCTAAAAATTCTTCTTTTGGCAAGTGGCGCCAGATATCCGCAGTGAAGTCGGTGACGTCCACACCAGATTGATCCAGCGTCGCACCTAGTTTTCGAGCAACATTCTGAGATGCAGCATTTTGCGGATCAATGAGACTGATCGCAGAGCTCCAGCCCAAAGTTTGATAAGCAAATTGAAGCGATGTTTTTGCAGCTTCCGTTGCATAGCCCTTACCTTGTGCGGCCTTTGAAAAACCATATCCGATCTCATTTTCAGGCCAGCCTTCAGGGCGCCAAGGACCACAATATCCAATTGATTGTCCTGAAGATCGCTCTTCAACACAAAAGAAACCAAAGCCTCGCAAAAACCAATGGCCTAAAATTGATGCCATAGCTCGCCAAGTATCAGAGCGTGATTTTTTGCCGCCTAGAAAACGCGTCACATCTTCATCTGCCCAAAGCTCAGCAAGAGCATCGAGATCACGCTCTTCAAAGCCGCGCAAGACGAGTCTATCCGTCTCAATGGTTGGTATGTTGATGGAAAGGCTCATACTTACTTCTTACCCTTTGGCAAACCAGGTAGACCCGGAAGGCCACCACCGCCCAAACCAGGCAATCCACCGCCAGGACCACCAAGACCTGCAGCTTTGGCTTGTTTTTGCAGCTCTTCGAGCTGTTTAGGATCCATATTGGATAGATCAGGCATGCCACCCATACCGCCTGGCATTCCTCCAGGCATACCGCCGCCCATTCCCGGCATGCCCATTTTTCCACCAAGCGCACCAAGCGCTTGCTTCATCATACCGCCGCCTTTCTTGCCGCCCATAGCTTTCATCATATCACCCATCTGTCGGTGCATTTTCAAAAGCTTGTTAATGTCGGCAGCTGTGGTGCCAGAACCTGCTGCAATGCGTTTCTTGCGAGAATTTTTCAAGAGCTCCGGATTGGTGCGCTCTTTCTTGGTCATGGATGAAATGATGGCAAGCTGACGATCAAAAATCTTGTCATCCAAACCTGCGGCAGCCATTTGATTTTTCATTTTACCCATACCAGGCATCATGCCCATTATACCGCCCATACCACCCATGGATTTCATCTGAGTAAGCTGCTCGGCAAGATCATTCATATCGAACTTTCCGGCCTTCATGCGTTTTGCCATATTCGCAGCTTTTTCAGCGTCAATGGTTTCAGCAGCTTTTTCAACGAGCGAAACGATATCGCCCATGCCCAAAATACGGTCGGCAATACGCTTTGGATGGAACTCTTCAAGCGCATCCATCTTTTCGCCGACACCAATGAGTTTAATTGGCTTACCAGTAACAGCACGCATTGAAAGTGCTGCGCCGCCACGGCCATCACCATCCATACGCGTTAATACAAGACCCGTAATGCCAACGCGATCATCAAAATTGCGTGCGAGGTTCACCGCATCCTGACCGGTTAGGGAATCGGCAACAAGAAGAATTTCATGCGGATTGGCTTTGGTTTTGATATCCGCCATTTCCTGCATCAATGGCTCATCAATGCTCGTGCGGCCAGCCGTATCCAAAATCACCACATCATGACCACCAAGCTTTGCGGCTTGCACAGCGCGGGCTGCAATATCTGTCGGCGATTGACCTTCGATAATCGGCAACGTGTCGGTATCAGTTTGCTCACCCAATTGGCGCAATTGTTCTTGCGCAGCTGGACGGCGCGTATCAAGCGAAGCCATAAGGACTTTTTTGCGATCACGAGAAGCTAAACGCGCAGCAATCTTACCTGATGTTGTGGTCTTACCAGAACCTTGCAGACCGACCATCATAATCACAACAGGTGCCGGTGCATTTAGATCAATCGACACACCTTCCGTGCCGAGCATATCAACAAGTTCGTCATGCACGATTTTAACAACCATCTGCCCTGGCTTGATGGATTTTAAAATCTCAGCGCCAACAGATTTTTCGCGAACCTTTTCAGTGAAATCGCGAACAACTTCCAAGGCCACATCAGCTTCCAACAATGCACGGCGCACCTCACGCAGAGCCATGGACACATCTTTATCAGATAGTGCGCCTCTGCCTGTTAGGCCGTTTAAAATGGAACCCAAGCGGTCCTGAAGATTATCAAACATCTGCTTTATCGTCCTTTTTTCCGTAAAATCCTTTGTGATCTTACTAAGAAAATCGTCATCCTTGGCAAGAATTTCAACATTTAAGCCAGACTTTGATCAAACCAATGACCAAAGCCAAAACGCACCCGAGGGCGCAACGCGCTGTCGGATGTGAACCTTGGGGATCTCTTTATACCTTTTCGGGTCCCGGTCGGCGGCTAAGAGTTAAAACTCGCAGCTTTCGGATATGTGATGCGGCTTAAACAGCAATTGCGGGGATATGTCAAGTTTTTAGCGTGTTTCGGCATTCGCGCGGGACTTATTGTCGACAGCTCGAAATTGAAATCATAAATTAGCAACCCTATCTAGGAGCATGAGCAAAAATCCATATTACCAAGGTCCGGTATCTGATCACTTTGACGGCACCTATTTTTTTAATCCAAATGGCACCCCTCCCGGCAGTTTCAAAGATCTGTTGAAATGGCGGTTTCGTGACAAAACCGACAAAGCCTGGCCAGATGAACACAAAAGCCCGTTTGAGCCGGCAAAACCTGATGTGGCATTGGCGCAAGATGCCATGCGGCTGACCATGATTGGTCACGCGACATTTCTCATTCAAACCGGTGGGCTCAATATTCTAACCGATCCGGTCTGGTCATTTCGAACCAGTCCTTTTTCGTTCGTTGGACCAAAAAGACGCAATGTTCCAGGCGTAGCCATGGATGATCTACCCAAGATTGATGTGATCCTGCTGACGCATAATCATTATGATCATCTAGATTTGGCAACGCTCAAACAGCTGCATCAAAAATTTGATCCACTGGTCATTACCCCGCTCGGCAATGATAAAATTGTTCATAAAGCCATTCCAAATATGAAGATCCAAACCGGTGACTGGGGTGATATTGCAGAATTTGCCAGCGTAAAGTTCCATTTCGAACCCTGCCATCATTGGTCAGCGCGCGGTATGAATGATCGCAGAATGGCATTATGGGCGGCTTTCGTGATCGAAGGTCTTGCCGGCAAACTTTATCATATCGGCGATACCGGATTTCACGATGGGATTAATTATCGCGCAGCAAGTGAAAAACACGGCGAATTCCGAGCAAGTATCCTGCCGATCGGCGCCTACGAACCGCGCTGGTTCATGCAGCACCAACATCAAAACCCGTCAGAAGCGGTTGAAGGTTTTAAGCTGAGTAACTCAAAATATGCAGCTGGCCATCACTTCGGCACGTTTAAACTCACCAATGAAGCCATTCATGAGCCGGTTGAGCATTTAGCCAGAGCCCTTGAACAAAGTGCGATTGAACCTGATCGTTTCAGACCAATGCGCCCGGGCGAAGTTTGGGATATCCCGAAATCTTAGGACTAAAGACTTGGGTGTTTTAATCTATTTGCCACCCCAACATCGATAAACTTGCAATATCTGCGTCAAAAAGTGCGACATTTTTGGCTTTTTTGTCGAAAAAATATTGCAGTTGCGTCCAAAAAGGATACACAACAAGTCGAACAAAACAAAAGCGCGGATCAATAATCCCCGTAAACCTAGCCAGTAAACCTAGAAAGAGTATCGTCTTGTCTAATTCTAAACCTGTCACACTTGATGCACATCCTGGTCGTAATGCGCAAGCCATCGGCATAGCGCGTGAACTAGGTACAGATATTAACCTGATCCACAAGCCATCGGTGGGTGTGATCGGCACGAAAGGCGATAGCCAGTGCTATATGGGTGTGCAGGACAAGGTGGAAGCCATTCACCAAAACCTTTTGGACAATATTGGTGATGAAGATGGCAAAATGGCGCTTCGTCTGGTCCAGCCAGAATATACGATTGCGACATCAGACGGCATTCGCAATGGTACACGCGAAATGCGCTATTCACTTATTGGTCGCGAAGTCACCAATGACAGTGTGTGTGAGCATCTAAGCGCTACTGGCCTTGGCGGGACAATCGCGGTTGTGGCTTGTGACAAACCACCTGTGGGCACTCTTGCAGGCATTTTGGAGCACAATCAGCCAGCTATCATCATGTCTGATGGTTCTATCCATCCAGGTACGCATCCTGACACCAATGAACCGATTGATATCGTGTCCGCCTATCAGGTTGCAGGTCACGATGATGCTGATTACAAGTTTAAAGTCTCATGCGCGGCATGTCCTGGTATTGGCAGCTGTGGCGGCATGTTTACCTATAACACAATGCAGACATTTATCGGCGTGGTTGGTATGCAGCCGTTACACATGGTTGCCCCAGCATCTGACGATCGTCGTCGTTATGAGCAATTCCCAGCCGAACTTGTTCAGCATTTGAAAAATCTGATCGACAAACAAATCTTGCCACGCGACATCGTCACACGCGATTCCTTGCGCAATGCATTGATTGTTGCGATGGCCGTTGGTGGTTCAACCAATGTGATCTTGCACATTCCAGAAATTGCCCGCGCTGCTGGCTTTGAGCATTTCTGGCGTGATGTCATGACACCAGATGAGTTTAATCATCTGTCAAAACACGAAGTTCCGGTTCTGACAGATGCGCGTCCCTATGGCCGTTATTCCATGGTCGATATCGATGCGGTGGGTGGTGTTCAGGTGATTGTGCGCGAACTATTGGATGCAGGTCTTCTCAATGGCGATACAATGACATGTACCGGCGAAACATTGGCGCAGCAGGTTGAAAGCCTCAACACACCAAAAGCCGATGGCAAAGTCATCTACCCAGCTGAAAAACCTTATAAACCAACAGGTGGTTTGCGTCTCTTGGGTGGTAACTTGTCGCCTGATTTCGGTGCTGTGCTTAAATTGGCCGGCGTTGAAGGCGGTCTTGAAAACAATGTCTTTAAAGGCAAAGCCAAAACTTTTGCTGGCGAGCAAGCACTTTTAGATGAGTTGGAACAGCGCCCTGAGCGTTTTGAAAATAATGACATTGTCATCGTTCGCTATGAAGGTCCAAGCGGTGCGCCGGGCATGCCTGAAATGCTTGATTCCACATCACGCATCACAACGCTTTGTCGCGAGCGCGGTATTGTTGTGGCATTGATGACAGATGGCCGCTTCTCTGGGGGTTCTGTTGGTCTTGTGATTGGTCACGTTGGCCCGGAAGCTGCTATTGGCGGCGCGATTGGCCTCGTGGAAGATGGTGATGAAATCGTGATTGATCTCAATGACAATGTGCTTGATTGCATTCCGCTGAAGGATGATAAAATCCTGGCTGACCGCAAAGCGAAATGGCAGAAAGAAGTTGATGATAATGGCGGCGCGCATCCAAATTGCGGCATTGCCGATACGCGTTTGCTGCATCGTATGCGCACATCTGCGGTTCCTGCAGTTCGCGGCGGTGGCATGCATCCAAATCGAGAGGTTTGGGTTCGCAACATGCGTTCTGCAGAGCCAACAGGTTTTGAACCAAAGAACAAATATCGCTAGATTCGATATTCCAATTTTATGAGACCATGCGCAGGGCTTTTCGGTCTTGCGCATGGTCTTTTTATTTGAGCTAGGAAATTCAATCACCCAACACTATATTGGGGCCTTGAATGGATAAATGATATGACCGAACACGTCCCTTTCGCCAAAATGAATGGCGCTGGCAATGAGATTTTAGTGGTAGATATGCGCGGAAGACCCACGCCTGTCACGCCGCAAGCTGCGATTAATTTAGCCCAGAACGAAGCGACAAAATTCGATCAAATCATGGCTATTCATGACCCGCGCGTTGCAGGTACGGACGCCTATGTGATGATCTTAAATTCTGATGGATCTGAAGCCCAAGCGTGTGGCAATGGCACGCGCTGCGTCGTTCAGGCATTGTCGGCTGAAACTGGCAAAGATGCGTTCACCTTCCAAACACTTGCAGGCATTTTGACTGCCAAGGAACATGCAACAGGTTTGATCTCAGTTGATATGGGCGAACCTGAATTTGCATGGGACAAAGTTCCGCTTGAAGAAGAATTTGCCGACACACGCAAAATCGAATTGCAAATCGGACCGATTGACGATCCGATCCTTCATTCGCCTTCTGTGATGTCGATGGGCAACCCCCATGCGATCTTCTGGGTCGATGAAGATGTCTGGTCCTATGATCTTGGAAAATTCGGACCGTTGCTTGAAAATCATCCGATCTTCCCCGAGCGCGCCAATATCTCGATTGCGCAATTAACGGGTGAGAACCAAATGGAGATGCGCACATGGGAGCGCGGTGCAGGCCTCACATTGGCCTGCGGGTCGGGCGCATGTGCCGTTGCCGTGAGCGCTGCGCGGACAGAACGCACAGGCCGCAATGTCTCACTGAAAGTACCAAGCGGCGCTGAACTTTCCATTAAATGGAAAGACAATAATCACGTCATCATGACAGGCCCGGCTGAATGGGAATGGTCCGGTATGCTCAACCCCGAAACCGGTGATTGGGTTCGGGATCAGAAATAAATCGCGCCGCCTTTTACGGACATTGCTGCATAATGCCTGGAATGGGCCCACCCGCTGCGCAAATTGTGCCGCCCCAGGCAAAGGCTTCGGAGACGAAACCATTTCGCCCTCTGTTATATTCGACCTTAAACCAGTCAAAACCTTGGTAATTGTTGCCCATATTCTCGACAATATAGATCTCTTCATACTGCCCCAGCTTTTGTAATCTCCGGCCATTGGGTGATGGTTGTTCGCGAATGATCGTTTCATATGCAAACCCATCGGACAGACCATAACTCTCACTATTGATGATAACAGCTTGTTGATCATTTGCTTGTGCCGCAAATTCGCAACTTATTACTAAGCCACTGCCTTTAAATTCAATTTCAGCACCATAAGCCGAAACATAGATCGATAGCTTTCCATTGCTGTAAGTTGTCACATCGCCTTCATCGCCCACATAAGGGATTTGCTCGGATGGATCCTGATAGGCTTCCATAGCTACAGAATTGTCAAACACATAAAGATTTTCACCCAGCGAATAGCCATCGCGCTGTAGGAAAGTTCCCGGAGGGATACGGCAGGTATAAGTGGGTTCAGGAGAGGCATTGGCCATCATATTGGGTGAAATTATACTTCCAATGACAGCTCCAAATCCAACAATAACTTTTGCGAATGATTGGCGTAATTTTAGCATTGGTTCGCTACTCCCTTTACGAATTTATC
Source organism: Rhizobiaceae bacterium (assembly GCA_020628035.1). Classification (GTDB taxonomy): domain Bacteria; phylum Pseudomonadota; class Alphaproteobacteria; order Rhizobiales; family Rhizobiaceae; genus Lentilitoribacter. Next base: position 2,384 of record JAHDFS010000093.1, on the reverse strand, counting down.
TTGCGAACACAGAGTGCCGCCCCAAACGAAACCCTTTAAACCCTCGCTATATTCAACTTCAAACCAATCATATCCATCATAAGTGTTACCGACATTTCGAAGGAGATAAATTGGTTCCTGCTCTGGCAAACGATCAATTTTGTTTTCACCCAAGCTCGGCGCTGAGCGCACAACTGATCCATAGGATGTTCCATATGCACCATTGGCAGCCAGACTGACCACTTCGCTTTCAATGGTTCCATCGGTGAATTTCTCACACAAAAAAATCTGCCCATCTGAAAGTTCAATCTGAGCGCTGTCTGGCATCACAGCAACACGAATATCGCCCTTACTGAAATAATCAATCGCACCATGGCTATCACTCAACGGCAACTGGTCTTCAAGATCGCCATAGGTCTCCAATGCAAGCTTATCATCATAGACATGCAAAACATCACCAAGCGAATAACCCTCGCGTTGGAGAATGGTTCCCGCTGGAATGGCGCATGTAAAGTCTGGTGGAGGCGAAGCATTGGCTGAGCCAAACGCAATCCCGTTGAGTATGAACCCTGCGAATAACAATTTGATTTTTGACAATTTTTCTCTCCCCAGATCATCGCTTGGTTGGAAGGTAAACCGAGTAAGATCGCAAAATCAAGCGGGTTAATCTTTATCAAGCTGCAGAATGATGACAGGGATGGATAAATCACGACTGGCAATTTTCACGGACATACGCCATATAGGCTTTTATGTCTGATGATAGAAACGTAAAAACGCTCACATTTGGCTGTCGCCTCAACACCTATGAAACACAAGTGATGAAACGCGAAGCCGACAAAGCTGGTCTGGAAAACGCGATTTTGGTCAATACCTGCGCTGTGACCGGCGAAGCTGTGCGTCAAGCAAAACAGGCAATCCGCAAAGCGCGACGGGAAAACCCAGACGCCCGTATCATCGTTTCAGGTTGTGCTGCGCAAACTGAGCCTGAAACCTTTGCCAATATGGACGAGATTGATCTCATCATTGGCAATGACGACAAGCTCAAAAGCCAGTCCTACCGTGCGCTGCCGGAATTTGGCATCAATAATTTTGAAAAAGTTCGCGTCAACGACATCTTTGAGGTGGAAGAAAACGCACCGCAAATGGTGGATGCAATTGAAGGCCATACGCGTGCTTTTGTGCAGGTTCAAAATGGTTGTGATCATCGCTGCACATTTTGCATTATCCCCTATGGCCGTGGCAATTCGAGATCTGTGCCGATGGGCGCTGTTGTCGATCAGGTTAAAAACCTATGCGACAATGGTTATCGCGAGATCGTTCTGACAGGCGTAGATGCAACAAGTTATGGTGCGGATCTTCCAGGAACGCCTTCGCTTGGTCGTCTTGCCAAAACCATCATCAAACAAGTGCCAAATCTCAATCGCTTAAGATTATCGTCGATTGATAGTATTGAAGCAGATCAGGATCTGTTTGATCTCATTGCAGATGAAGAAAAGTTTATGCCACATCTTCATCTATCGCTCCAACATGGTGCGGATATGATCTTAAAGCGCATGAAGCGTCGTCATTTACGCAAAGATGCGATTGAGTTTTGCACCAAAGTGCGAGAATTACGCCCTGATATCAGTTTAGGCGCAGACATTATTGCAGGCTTTCCAACCGAAACTGATGAAATGTTTGAAGAAAGCCTCTCATTGGTAGATGCATGTGAAATATCACTTTTACATGTGTTCCCGTTTAGCCCGCGCGAAGGCACACCCGCTGCGAAAATGCCTCAGCTTGATCGAAGCATCATCAAGCAACGCGCCGCCAAATTGCGTGCAAAGGGTGAAGCGGCTTATCAAAAGCATTTAGAAAAAATGGCCAATTCCAGCCAAAGATCAAAGATCTTGATTGAAAAATCCGGCATGGGCCGAACCGAAAACTTCACCATGGTTGAAATTTTCGATGAAAACGGTGGAGTGTTGGACGCGCTGCCAACTGGTGCGATTGTCACAGCTACCATTAATGGCCACAATGGCAAACAATTATCTGCAGTCGCAAAGCAAGCAGATCTCAAACAAGTGTTAAGCGAGGCGTAGTCTTTTATGGCGATGGGCTTTATCAAAAAAGTATTTTCTTTCGGCAATAAAAAAATCGAGGAGAAGAAAGACGACGTTGAAAAGAAAGATGTGGTGCCAGAGGCCATTCAGACCCACGAAGTCATTACCATTGGCCTAAGCTCGGATGAAGACACCAAACCGGAGGAAACGTCATCAGCAAAAGAGGCGCAGCAACCTCCAGAAGACATCGCACAAGAAGTAAATTCCGAGCCAGTCGCCGCTGAAGCCGAAAAAATCGCGGAAATTGCCCCAGAGCCAGAGCCAGAGCCAGAGCCAGAGCCAGAGCCAGAGCCAGAGCCAGAG
>JAHDFS010000004.1 GCA_020628035.1 Rhizobiaceae bacterium | reverse complement strand
TGAGATGCGTTCTACACACACTCCCACAAACCGTCAACACCAAAATTTAAAAAAAAGCACTTTTTTTCAAATTAATTTCACAAAAGTTTTTGACTATGCTGCGACGCAATATAAACACACAATATATTGTGTTTTTTAAAGCAATTAGTCATAAAATTGCCCTTTTATTATGAAACGGCTTTTGGAAATTAAATGCAGAAATCTTCTAACTTTGTTTTTTGCTATAAAAGTAGTACATAGCCATAGAAGTTTCGGTATGCTGTAAAGGTAATGATGCAGACGGATAAAGATCATAAGCGGCGCCTGGGCGATGAACCTCCAATCTTGGCAGGTGGCACTCGCGCTCCAGACCGTCGGGAAGTTTCCTTTAGATGGCTTTCAAGTACATTTATGACTGGCATTACATCCATGACCCTCATGGGTGTTGCGCTTTTTGTTGCACTTGAAGGGAAAGAGCAACTCGCACCGCCGGCTGTAGCATTGGCAAGCACTGACTTCTCCGTCCCCTCCTCTGCCGAGCTTGGACAAAAGAAGCAACGTATCCGCAATAGCGTAACCACCAATTCAGAACCTGACAAATTGGTGATGGATGTGCCAACACTTGTGCAAGACGGCGATCGGCAAATTGTACGTAGTCGTCCATTTGCATTTGTATCCATGCCTCTTGCGACAAGTTACAATGTTGCCACCGAATATCCAAAGTTCAATCCTTTGCAGATTTTCGCCAATAATGAAAACGCAATTGGTTCAGCAGTAACATCAGGCGCGATCTATGGTGCCAAAATTGATTCAGAGATTTCTTTGCGCACATTGGAATTCCCGCTCGAAGACAACAGATACGGATTTGCCGCATCTATGAGCATCGAAGAAGCGGAAGAAACCGTCCGAACAAATGGTTCAGTTCTGATTGGGCAAGATAGCCAAATCGCTGCGCTTCATTTTGTCGACCCACGCCGTTTTGGTGATCAACCGACATCTATATTTGACTTCACAGCTGGAATTAATGCCCGCGTTGTTGCTGAAAACGTATCCATTGCATCCTATGCGCCGGTCGAATCAAAAAAAATTGATTTCCACGAAGACATCCAAACCGTACGTTCGCCCAGCAAGCTGAGCGCCATATTAACTGAAGCCGGCTATATAGAAGAGCAGATCCTTATTTATGAAGATTTGTTGTCCGGCGAAATTGATACAGACAATCTAGAGCCGGGTATGTCATTGCGCATTGGCGTTGAACAATCCGAGGAAGATACGCAGATCATGCGTTTGTCTGTATATGAACAGAACAAACATCTGGTGACCGGCGCGCGCAATGACCGCGGGCGCTATGTTTTGGCAGAAGAACCTGTCTATTCCCCAAGCATTGCCGCACTTTTGGAAGATTCACCGGAAATTGCACCGCAGCCGACAAAGATGCCCCGTGTTTATGATGGCATTTATCAGGCAGGACTTTCCTACGGTATGACACCAGATATGATCAAGCAATTGATCCGAATGATGGCGGCAAGTGTTGATTTCAGAGCGCGAGTTAAACCCTCTGATCGCCTGGAAGCGTTTTTCTCGGTTTCCAATAATGAGGATGTCGCATCTGAAAATTCAGAATTATTATATATCTCAGCAAATTTCGGCGGCAATCTAACAAAATTCTACAGATTCGCTCATCCTGAAGATGGTACAGTGGACTATTATAATGAAGATGGCCGCAGTGCCCGTCAGTTCTTGATTAGAAACCCAGTACCGACAGCGAAATTTCGCTCGGCCTTTGGCATGAGACGGCACCCAATTACTGGGCGTAGACGCATGCATTCCGGCGTGGATTGGTCCGCACCGCGCGGAACACCAATTTTGGCAGCCGGGGATGGCGTTGTTGAAAAAGCCGGCTGGCATTCAGGTGGCTATGGAAAACAAACAAAAATCCAACATGCAAATGGCTATGTCTCGTCTTATTCCCACCAGTCCAAAATTGCCGCTGGCGTGGTGCCTGGCGCACGCGTAAAACAAGGCCAAGTCATTGGTTATATTGGTTCAACTGGTCTTTCGACCGGACCGCATTTGCATTATGAGTTGATCGTCAATGGCACCAAAGTTGATCCGTTGCGCGTAAGGCTTCCTGGCGGCAAGACCCTGAAAGGTGAAGCGCTTGATATTTTCCATCGCGAACGCCGTAAGCTCAATGCATTATTGGATATTGATGAAGCGGCGACAGAACTAGCCAGCAATTAACCAAATAACTAAGCCTGTTGGTTTAAACCGAGTTCTTTTTGAAGTTTTTTGGTCAAATTCAAGCTGATAAGCCGATGTGATTCTTTCAAGTAGTCACAAAGCGCATCCCGATCTAAACCCGGCTCTTCAAAATGCTGAATCCATTTGGCGCCCCGAGGCGCTAAATAAGGTGCGGGTCGCAAACCTGGTTGCTCTCGTAAAATATCATATGCGAGATCAGATACTTTAAACGTCACGCGCGTGAAATCAGGATCATCCTCCCAGCCGGCAATAGCGAAAACTTTTCCGCCAACTTTCCAAACATCGGATCCGCCCCATTGCACGACATGAGACGTGGCCGGTAATTTTGAACAAAAGGCATTAAATTCTTCGCGGTTCATAAAACGATCTCCAAAACAAAAGGGCCAGCAACAAGCTGGCCCTATGATAATATGATTCGACAATCTTCTCTATTTTGGTTTTGCTATAGGAGCTTCCGTTTAAGCGGCAGATTGTTGATCTGTTTTTCGAACATAAACGTTCAACCGATCGGAACCATTGGTAATCACAAGGTTTGAACCGTCATGGATCTCACCGCCGAGAATTTTCTCAGCCAACATATCCTGCAAGTATTTTTGGATCACGCGCTTTAAAGGTCGCGCACCAAATGCCGGATCATAGCCTTTATCGGACAACCAAGTTCGCGCCTCGTCTTCAAGCTCGATTGTAATTTTACGTTCAGCCAGAAGTTTAGATAATCGCGCGAGCTGAATATCAACAATCGCCCCCATATCCTGACGCTTCAAACGATGGAATAATATCGTGTCATCCAACCTGTTTAAAAATTCAGGCCGGAAGGCGGTACGCACAACAGACATCACGTCTTCACGAGCACTATCAACATCCTGATCTTCACCTAAATTGACCAAGAATTCCGCGCCCAAATTGGAAGTCATGATGATCAAGACATTTCTGAAATCAACCGTACGACCCTGACTATCTGTTAAGCGCCCATCATCAAGCACCTGCAATAACACATTGAACACATCACTATGGGCTTTTTCAACTTCATCAAAAAGCACCACTTGATATGGCCTGCGGCGCACGGCTTCCGTTAAAGCACCACCTTCATCATACCCAACATAGCCGGGAGGCGCACCAATCAAACGAGCGACAGAATGCTTCTCCATATATTCAGACATATCAATGCGAACCATTGCTTGCTCATCATCAAACAAAAACTCGGCCAAGGCTTTTGTCAGCTCCGTTTTACCGACACCTGTCGGCCCTAAGAACATGAAAGAACCAATCGGCCTGTTTGGATCTTGCAACCCGGCACGAGCACGGCGCACCGCACGCGATACCGCTTGCACAGCCTCGCCCTGACCAATAACACGCTTTGCCAATTCGTCTTCCATACGCAAAAGCTTATCGCGTTCACCTTCGAGCATTTTATCAACCGGAACACCGGTCCAGCGCGAAACAATATGTGCAATGTGATCTGGAGTTACAACTTCTTCGACCATGCTGGCAGCCGCAGTTTCCTCGCGATTTTCCGCTTCAACAAGCTGTTTTTCAAGCGCTGGAATTTCGCTATAGGTCAACTCACCAGCGCGCTGGTATTCGCCATTTCGCTGTGCGATCTCAAGCTGATTACGCGCATGTTCAAGCTGTTGTTTTAGATCAGCTGCCACACCGAGCTTTTGCTTTTCGGACTGCCATTTAGCCGTCAAAGCTGTTGATGTTTCCTCAAGATCGGACAATTCTTCTTCTAAGTTAGAAAGCCTTTCTTTTGTGGCATCATCATCTTCTTTTTTCAAAGCTTCGCGCTCGATCTTAAGCTGAATGATGCGCCGATCAAGTTCATCCAATTCCTCAGGCTTAGAATCAACCTGCATGCGCAAACGCGCTGCTGCCTCATCCATCAAATCAATTGCTTTATCCGGTAAAAAGCGATCCGTGATATAACGATTTGATAATGTTGCGGCAGAAACCAAAGCCCGATCACTAATGCGAACCTTGTGGTGTTGCTCATATTTTTCCTTAAGCCCACGTAAAATTGAAACCGTATCTTCAACCGTTGGCTCATTGATCAATACTTGTTGGAAACGACGCGCCAGAGCGGGATCTTTTTCAACATGTTTGCGATATTCATCAAGTGTTGTAGCACCCACGCAATGGAGTTCACCGCGCGCCAAAGCTGGCTTGAGCAAGTTAGATGCGTCCATTGCACCGTCAGATTTACCCGCACCGACCAAAGTATGCATTTCATCAATGAAAAGAATGATTTGGCCAGCTTCCGCCTGCACTTCGTTAAGAACAGATTTGAGTCGCTCCTCAAATTCACCACGATATTTAGCGCCCGCAATGAGTGCACCCATATCAAGTGCCATCAAGCGTTTATCTTTCAAAGATTCGGGCACATCACCATTGACGATACGCAATGATAATCCTTCGGCAATCGCTGTTTTACCAACACCAGGTTCACCGATCAGGACCGGGTTATTCTTGGTTCTGCGAGATAGAACTTGAATGGCGCGGCGGATTTCATCATCACGACCAATCACGGGATCAAGCCGGCCCTCGCGCGCATCTTCTGTGAGATCGCGAGCATATTTTTTGAGCGCATCAAATCCTTCTTCAGCAGATGCACTGTCTGCAGTGCGACCTTTGCGGATCGAATTAATTGTGTCGTTCAATGCTTGGGCGGTTAAGCCAGCCTGCGTTAAAATTTTGCCGACAACGGTAGATTTATCAGTGACCATCGCCAGTAACAATCGCTCGACCGTTACAAAACTATCACCTGATTTTTCAGCAATTTTTTCAGCATCTGCAAAAAGCTTCGCCAGAGGTTGGGTCAGATAGATCTGCCCGTTACCACCGGAGACTTTTGGTAATTTTTGAATGGCCGTTTGCGTTGCAATTTTGGCTTCAGATGAACGCCCGCCTGAGCGGTCGATCAAAGATGACGCCATACCTTGCTCGTCATCGAGCAATATTTTTAACAAATGCTCAGAGGCAAATTGTTGATGCCCTTCGCCAAGTGCAAAGGATTGCGCGGACTGGATGAAACCACGCACACGTTCGGAATACTTTTCTAAGTTCATGTCATTCTCCAAATCATGTTTCGCCCTATTGAGGCACGAATACAATACTTCCGGAAGAACTCCCACCAAGTGGCAAGTTCGTTATGCTTTTTATATGGGTATTGATCGATATTTCGAAAAGGGGCTTGCGTATTAAAAACAAAAAAACCCGGCCAAGACCGGGTTCTAAGTATTAAAAACATGGAAAGAGTTTATTCTGCAGCTGGTGCGGTTTCTGTTGGCTCAGATGCCTCAACCGGCGCTTCGGCAACCACTTCAACCTGAGGCTTAGCCGCAGCATCCTCACCATTTTCATTCGCGCGCGGGCGACGCTGACGAGGCCCGGTTCTGCGGCGTTGATTGCGGCGAGGCTTCTCATCTGATTCTGCAGCCTGAGCGGCATCGCCAACCTCTGCATCAGAATTTTCTGCTGTTGTTTCAACAGCTTCAGCAGCATCTTCTGAATTCTCAGCAGCTTCAGCAGCTTTTTCTTGCTGATCACGCTCTTGCTGTTCGCGCGCCGCTTCATCACGCTGCTGACGCTCTTGGAGCTGAGCCTGACCTTGCGCAACAATACGGTTATAATGTTCGGCATGCTGAAGATAATTTTCAGCCATAACTCGGTCACCAGAGCCTTGTGCATCTCGCGCCAAAGCCATGTATTTCTCAGCCACTGTTTGCGCATTGCCCCTGACTTTTACGTCAGGTCCGGTGCTATCATAAGAACGGGAAAGTGGATTGGAAGGTTTACGGTTATTGTTATTACGTCCGCGTCCACGATTATTCTTTTGTCCAGGCCTCATTAGTAACTCACTTAAAATCCTGTTATGAAGATGGCTGCTTAATCTGTCATCAGATCAAACATTCGATTTATGTCATAATTTTATATGACGTGATAAGGTCGACCCCTATGCCGCTACGATATCAAAATTCTCTCGACGATATAGCAAACCCAATGCGCTAGATTGTATCTTGAAAAGATTGCAAATTAAGTTTTTTGGATTGCTAGCGGACTATGCCCCGCGCCAGTTTCTACAAAAGACATTAGACATATTCGCTTCTAATTCCAAGTCTTTTCTTCACAATTAATTCTCATTTTTGGCCAGTTACAACAGTTTTTTGAGGATTATTTCATTTCAAATAGCAACACGCGGTCACGGCCTGCCAAATCTTTGTGTTGCGCAATCAAAGAAAAGCCCTGTTCGGCAAAAATGTCAGTCACAGCTTCCGCTTGACGCCAGCCGATTTCAACGCCCGTTATGCCACCTGGCAAGAGAGCATTTGGGATATCTGCAGCTAAAATTCGATATGCATCAAGACCATCCTCGCCACCATCTAGTGCCAACATTGGATCATGATCTGCAACTTCTACACTTAAGTCTGCCAATTCACTTTTCGTAATATAAGGTGGGTTTGACACAACAATATGATATTTATCGCTCACCTTTGAAAACCAGTTGCTCGTGATGGTTTGAAAACGCGATTCGAGCCCAAGGTTTTTCGCATTTTGCCGAGCTGTCATTAATGCATCTTCAGCTTGGTCAACACCCAAAGCAGTTGCGCGCGCGCAATTATGTAAAAGCGATAGCGCAATTGCGCCTGTGCCCGTTCCAAGATCAATGATCTTGCAAGCGCCTTCATCCTGCGCAAATTGCGCAACATAAGGCAAAACAACATCAACTAAAATTTCCGTGTCAGGGCGCGGTTCTAATGTCGCTTCGGATAGATGAAATTTCAAACCATAAAATTCGCGCCAACCCAAAATTCGATAAACTGGCTTACCTTTTACACGTTGATAGATGGCAGCACGTGCTTGATCAATCTGATCGCTCGTCAGCTCAAGATCACGTTTTGTTGCCACATCTACGGTCGTGAACCCAAGTAGCCCGGTAAGCAACGCTTTTGATTCAAACAATGCACCATCAATGCCCGCATCTTCAAATGCCTGCTTCATCTCGTTGAGCATGTCCGAAAGGGTCATCATAAAATGATTACCGCCTAGCCTTCATATAATGGGCTTTAGTTAATTTGCTTGACCAAGAGCTGCCAATTGCGATGCCTGATGATCTGAAACCAAAGCATCAATCATCTCATCGATTTCACCAACAAGCATCTTGTCCAACTTATAAAGCGTTAGATTGATCCGATGATCCGTCACACGTCCTTGCGGGAAATTATAGGTACGAATTCGCTCTGAACGATCACCGGAACCAACCTGGCTTTTCCGGTCAGCTGAGCGTTCTTCTTCCGCTTTTTGGCGTTCCATATCATAAAGTCGCGCCTTTAAAACTTGCATGGCACGCGCTCTGTTCTGGTGCTGTGATTTCTCAGATGATGTGACCACAATACCAGATGGAAGGTGCGTAATGCGCACCGCACTATCTGTGGTATTCACGTGCTGACCACCAGCACCGGATGCACGCATAGTATCAATTCTGATATCTTCATTGCGCACTTCAATATCAACGTCTTCAGCTTCAGGCAAAACCGCAACTGTTGCAGCGGATGTATGAATCCGGCCGCCTGATTCTGTTTCCGGAACGCGTTGAACACGATGCACACCTGATTCAAATTTCATGCGCGCAAAAGCGCCTCGTCCCGAAATCGTCGCGGAAATTTCTTTAAACCCGCCGACATCACCCTCACTGGATGAGATGATCTCAACTTTCCAACCTTGACTGGACGCATAACGCTCATACATGCGAAACAAATCGCCCGCGAACAAAGCGGCTTCTGATCCGCCGGTACCACCGCGAATTTCCAAGATCACGTTCTTGCTGTCCGCAGCATCTTTCGGCAGTAACAAAATTTGCATCTCAGATTCTAAAGTTTCAATTTGCTCTTTCAGCTCTGGCATTTCCATTTCTGCCAATTCGCGCATTTCAGCGTCTGATTCTTTGTCGGCAATAATGTCCGCAAGATCCTGAACTTCATTGACAGCTTTGTTGTAAGTTCGAATGGTTTTCACAACAGGTTCTAATTCTGAATATTCAGATGCGAGCTTCACATAGGTTTCTGAATCTGGCCCGGCAGACATCCGCGCTTCGATCTCGTCAAAGCGGCGTTCGAGTTCTCGCATTTTATCAATAGGTAATGTTGCCATAGCGCGTATTATTCGATCTTTTAAATGGACACTTAAGATGTGCTGATTTCAGAATTTAAAGTGATATACCATTTTCTTCGATAAAATCAGTAAGAATTTCAGCAATCGTCATTTTTGCTTCTGTTTCTTCAAGCGCTGGCAATAAAACACCTTCCAACTTTGCAATATCAAGAGATAGCAGCATCGATTTCACAGGACCAATAGCGGCAGGTGACATAGAAATCGAACGATAACCAATCCCAAATAATGCCATTGCACTTAATGGATTACCGGCAAGTTCACCACATAGTGTGAGCGGTGTATTGGTCTGATCAGCTTTTTCGACAATGGATCTTAGAACACGCAAGAACGGACGCTTTAACGGTGAGAAACGATCCGAAACGCGCGCATTGCCGCGATCGCTTGCCGTGATAAATTGGAACAAATCATTTGAACCAACAGAGATGAAGTCGACCTCTGCCATCAACTCATCCAATTGCCAAAGCAGGCTTGGCACTTCCAACATCGCCCCGAAAGTCACTTTTTCAGGCACCTGATAACCATGACGTAGAAGGTAATCTGTCTCTTTTTGGATGAGCTTTTTCGTATCACGCAACTCAGACAATTCTGTAATCATCGGGATCATGACACGAAGTTCTGATCCGCCTGTTGCCCGCAAAAGCGCACGCAGCTGAGTGAGCAATAATCCCGGACGATCAAGCGAGAAACGGATCGCGCGCCAACCCATAGCTGGGTTTTCTTCTTCTGCTGATCTGAGATAAGGAACAACTTTATCGCCACCAATATCGACAACACGGAAGGTCACAGGAAGTTCACCCGCTTTATCAAGCACCTGACGATAGAAGGTTTCCTGCTCCTGAACTTTCGGCATTTTTGATGAAATCATGAACTGAAGTTCAGTTCTAAACAATCCGATACCGGCCGCGCCAGATTCTTTAAGCTGAGGCAAATCAACGACGAGACCCGCATTCATCAACAGCTTACATTCCTGACCATCTTTACTGATCGATGCGACATTTCTAAGCGCAGAAAATGCCTTTTGACGTTTTGCAAAGAATTTAACTTTATCCGCGTAAGCGTCCTGCAAATCCAACGCAGGCCGCAAATGAACAGCACCATCATTGCCATCAACAATAATTGGATCGCCATTCTCCGAAAGCGACGCAATCCCAATCGCCTGACTGACAACCGGCACGCCCATGGCTTTAGCAACAATCACCACATGGCTTGTGACCGCACCTTCTTCTAAGACGAGACCACGAATATTATCGCGCGGATAGTCCAAGAGTTCGGCCGCACCCATTGTGCGCGCTACAATGACAGCGTCTTTTGGCAATCCATCAACCAATGCGCTTGGCGTAAACCCTGTTAATTGGCGCAAGAGGCGATTGGCCAAATCATCAAAATCTGCCAAACGTTCGCGCAAATAAGGATCAGTCAGATTGATCATACGCGCACGCGTATCAGACTGAACTTTTTCAACCGCAGCTTCTGCGGTCAAGCCGTTGCGAACGGCTTCTTCCATCTTACGAACCCAGCCGCGATCATTGGCAAACATACGAAATGCTTCGAGCACCGCACGATGTTCACCCTCCATTGGCACATCGCGGCGGGCTAGCATGTCGTCGATAGAAACCCGCAAAGAGCCGACAGCGCCGTCAAGTCGTTCGAGCTCTGCATCAACGTCTTCGTTGAGCAAGTTTGTGACAACAACGCGTGGCTCATGCAAAACAACATGACCAAGACCAATCCCTTCGCCATACGCATCCGCATCAATGGAGACGGGGCGCGTCATGTTAAGCTCAAGGCCGGGCTTTGTGACTTTCTTAAGCTCACCCGTGGCGATCATCTCTGCCAAAACCATAGAAGTCGTTTCCATAGCTTCAACATCATCATCACCATATTCGCGATGATCTTTATTCTGGATAACCAAAACACCCAAAGAGCGCCCGGCGCGCAAGATCGGCACGCCTAAGAAAGAATTATAGATTTCCTCGCCTGTTTCAGGCAGATATCTAAACGCATGATGCGATTGCGCGTCAGACAAGTTGAGCGGCTCAGCATTAGCAGCGATTACACCGACAAGGCCCTGCCCCATTTTCAATTGTGCTTGGTGAACGGCGTCTTTTTTCAGACCTTCCGTCGCATAAAGTTCCAATACGCCATCAGCGCGCAACACATAAAATGAGCACACTTCAGCAACCATGCTCGTTGCAATTTGGTACACAACTCTATCAAGGCGCTCTTGTGGCTCAAGGGCTTCAGCCATCAATTCGCGGAGGCGCTTTAGGAGATTGCGTGGGCCGGTTTGATTAGGCACAATAATCCCTCCTAAATGTCACACTGATGATTTTGTCATGTTCGGCGAACATGATCAGCCTCCTTGAAAGCTATCGGTTTCTAGTCCAACTCGTAAACTGAATGTAATGTGCGAACCGCGAGTTCAGCATACTCGCTATCGATCAAGATTGAAATTTTAATTTCAGACGTTGTGATCGCTTTGATGTTGATGCCTTTTTCAGCCATGGCTTTAAATGCGGTTGCCGCAACACCTGCATGTGAACGCATGCCGATACCGATCACTGAAACCTTCACCAAACCGGTTTCACTTTGGACAACATCAAAGCCGATATTTTGCTTTTCTTTTTCCAAAACAGCGAGCGCTTTGTCGACATCACCTGATGGCAAAGTAAATGTCATATCCGTGTGTGTGCCATCTTCAGAAATGTTCTGAACGATCATATCCACATTGATATATTCATCGGACAAAGGTCCAAAAATAGCTGCAGACACGCCCGGCGAATCTGACAAACGTCTCAGAGAAATTTGTGCCTCATCCTTTGAATAGGCAATACCTGTGACAACTTCTTGTTCCAAAATCTCATCCTCATCACAAATTAAAGTACCAGGCGGGTTATCAAAATCACCCATTCCCTCAGCATCTGGGTCTTCAAAGCTTGAACGCACAAACAGCCTCACCTTGTGCACCATGGCAAGTTCAACTGAACGGACCTGCAAAACTTTTGCGCCCAAAGAGGCCATTTCCAGCATTTCTTCAAACGCGATCTGGCTCAAACGGCGCGCCTTTGGTTCAACCCGCGGGTCGGTTGTGTAAACACCATCGACATCCGTATAAATATCACAACGGTCAGCGTTGACACCTGCAGCAATGGCCACAGCACTTGTATCTGAACCGCCGCGCCCTAATGTTGCAACGCGATTATCAGGTCCAATTCCCTGAAAGCCTGCAATCACAGCAACCTGACCTTCACCGAAACGACGAATAAGGTCAGTGCCATCAATATCCTCAATGCGTGCCGCACCATGCGCACCGCTTGTGCGGATCGGAATTTGCCAACCTTGCCAAGATCTTGCATTCACGCCCATCGACTGAAGCGTAATTGCGAGCAGCCCAGATGTAACCTGCTCACCAGATGACACCACCACATCATATTCACGCGCATCATGCATGGGTGAAGCTTCACGCGTCCAGCCAACCAATTCATTGGTTTTGCCAGACATTGCAGACACCACGACGGCGACCTCATGCCCATTATCAACTTCGCGCTTCACATGGCGCGCCACATTTCTGATGCGATCAATATCCGCAACAGACGTGCCGCCAAATTTCATAACTATTCGCGCCATTTAACTCAAAGGTCCTGTTGTATTTCATTCACATATGCTGTTTCGTCCGGCGGTACCGACTGCTCTATGACCAATCATGTGGGACGAAGTTGCCGCTACATATCGAATAAATGCAAAAACTGCAACTCTCAGAAATCAATGGAACAAGTATTTCAAGCAAGAAGAATGACGAATTGATTGACTATTCCTTTTAATTTCTATAATTGTTAATTAACATTTTAGTTAATTAATGGGAGCATGGCATGAATAACCACACAGTATCTCGAGAAATATGGCTCAAAGCTCGGCTTGAATTATTGGATCAGGAAAAAGAGCTCACAAGATTGCGTGACCGGATCAGCGCATCACGGCGTAAGCTACCACGCGTTAAAATCAAACAAGATTATGCATTTCATACAAACCAGGGTGAAAAATCTTTGCCGGATTTATTCGGCAGCAAAAGTCAGCTGATTATCTACCACTTCATGTATGGAAATGATTGGGAAGAAGGTTGTAAAAGCTGCTCATTCTGGGCGGATAATTTCGAAGGTATCGATGTTCACTTAGCCAATCGAGATGTCAGCTTTATTGCCATGTCTCGCGCTGAACTTAAAACATTAAATGCTTTCAAAAAACGCATGGGTTGGTCATTTGAATGGGTGTCATCATTAGGTTCTGATTTTAATCGAGATTTTGATGTTTCTTTCGACGCAGAAGATTTTGAAAACGAAACCGCGACGTATAATTACCGCCCCTTCACATATCCAATGAACGAGCATGCCGGCGTCAGCGTATTTCAAAAAGACCCAGATGGTTCCGTTTATCATACCTATTCAGCCTATAGCCGCGGTTTGGATATATTAAACGGTGCCTATAATTATCTCGATCTTGTTCCCAAGGGCCGAGATGAAGCTCAATTTGAATACGGGATGGAGTGGCTAAGACATCACGACAAATATAGCGGTTAATCAGCGCAGGCGGTCTGATTTCTTTTGACTTGCGTAGATATGTTATGATTGAACAAAATCAACTTGTCTCGTTAAAAGGCGTTTGAAAATGACCGTTGCAGAAAAAACCACCATTGACCAAAGCGAAGTTGACCGTTTTTCAAAAATGGCAGCCGAATGGTGGAACCCTGATGGGAAATTCAAACCGCTTCACAAGTTTAATCCGGTTCGCTTAAGCTATATTCGCGATCACGCGGCACAACATTTTGGTAGAGACCCCCATGGTCCAAAACCACTTGAGGGATTGCGTCTCTTAGATATTGGTTGCGGTGGCGGTCTTTTATGCGAACCCATGACCCGCATGGGCGCAAGCGTCATCGGTGCAGACGCGTCTGAGACCAATATCGAGATTGCAAAAATACACGCTGAACAAAGCGGACTGGAAATTGATTATCGCGCTGAAACATCTGAAGCGCTGTCAGCTGCGGGAGAGAAATTTGACATCATCTTAAATATGGAAGTCGTCGAACATGTTGCCGATGTTGATCTATTCCTCACCTCCTGCGCGGATATGCTCAAACCAGGTGGGTTAATGTTCGTCGCAACAATTAATCGCACTATGAAAGCCATGGCGCTTGCAATCATCGGCGCTGAATATGTTCTAAGATGGCTGCCACGTGGCACACACCAATATGAGAAACTTGTGCGCCCGGAAGAAATCACCACCCCCCTTAGTCATTCGGGTCTTTCACTGGTTGATCAAACAGGTGTATTTTATAATCCACTTCAAGATCAGTGGAACTTAAGCAATGATATGGATGTGAACTATATGATGCTGCTTGAACGAAAAGCCGAAAGCGATTAATTCGCATAAAGCATTTCGAGCTTTTCCAAACATCCCGTCCAGCCCTTCTTGTGATCATCGCGCAATGCTGCGTCTTTAATACGCGTATGGGTAATCGTCAGCTCTGTACCATCTGCATGGGTGATAAAAGTCACGGTCACCAAACTGGGCACTTCGCCCTGACTTCCAACAGACCAGTCATAGACCAATTTATCTGGTGGATCGATTTCTGAAAACGTACCGGAGATCCAAATCACATCTCCGTTTTCCAGTTGATTGGCAATGCGGTATTGCCCGCCAATTTTCAATTCAATATGCGCCTCAGGACAAAAGACCTTTCCAGGTCCCCACCATTGTTTAAGATGTTCCGGCTTGGTCCAGGCGTTAAAAACAACATCCTTGGGTGCGCGGATTATGCGTGTCATGGAAAGTTCAGCTGAGGTCATGATTTCTCATCCTTGTCTTTGCTCTCATCTGAATATTTTTGCTCAACATATTCTGCAAAACTATCGAGATTGTTCGACCAAAACTCCTGATAATTTTGCAGCCATTTCTCCGCAGACATCATCGGTTCAGCCTGCAATTGACAGATGTGAATACGGCCTTCGATCTTGCGATCAATTAATCCCGCTTTTTCCAATACCAATAAATGTTTCGAAATCGCATTGAGCGACATTTTATAAGACCGGGCAAGATCGGTCACAATCCGCGGACCCGATCTCAATTGCGCTAGGAGTGCACGGCGGGTTTGATTGGACAATGCATGAAATAACAGATCGAGCTGCTGCTCATTTACGGAGATAGCTTGGGTCATGTCGTTCTTATAATATTCAACCAATTAGTTGACAATAGCAAATTTGTTGCAATATATATTCAACCATATGGTTGATTAATAACAATGGAAGTGGGAGATTAAAATGGCCATTGAGCAGGACATAACCATCAATGCCGCACCAAATGTGGTGTTCGATATATTGATGAATTCCGACAAATTTAAAGAAATGACCGGCGGGCGGGATACGTTAATCTCACAAGATGTCGGCGGTACTGTTTCACTTTTCGGCGGCGCGATCGAGGCACAAAACATCGAGATTGTTCCAAACCAACGGATCGTGCAAGCATGGCGATCGAAAGACTGGCCTGAGGGTTTGTATTCGATCGTCAATTTTGAAATGAGTGAAGACGGCGCCAGCACCAAAATGAACTTCAAACAGTCTGGTCATCCTGATGAAGCAGAAGCGCATTTAGAAGCTGGCTGGCATCAAATGTATTGGAACCCGATGAATGAGATGGTGGGGTAATCATGGCTGAACTTACACAAGGCGTATCCTGGGCGGCCGTTTTTGTCGGCGCGATTGCATCATTTTTACTTGGATGGTTTTGGTACTCCCCAAAAGCATTTGGACCCAAATGGGCAAAGGGAAACAATATTGAGATGGGAACCGCGAACGACATGCCCGTTGTCGCAATGATCACGCAAGTTATCGGCTTATTACTGATGAGCTGGTTTGTTGCAGTCACGGCGGTTTCAGAAGCCCTATTGACTGTCATCTTAGCAACGATTGCTTTTACTGTTTTGGCCCATTCCGGGGGCGCATTTGCGAAAAAGCCTGCCGCTGTGCGCAATATCGATGCGGGATATTGGTTGGTTTCACTTATTGTAATGATCATTTCAAATGGCATATTCCGCGGCATGATGGCCTAACAAATTGGCGACTGGGGTTTTGACCAAACCCCAGCGCTCGACACAAAACTATCCTGAACATCGACTTTACAAACACAATTCATTGTGCAATTCTCACATATAAGAAATATTCCCATATGTGAGAAAATGAATGCAGGAAGTCTTTTCAAACAAATTGGCAAACCATTTAAAGCAAATGCGTTTGGACAAAGGGCTGTCCCTCGACCAGCTGGCAACCGAAACCGGTGTAAGCCGTGCAAGCTTGTCACGTTTGGAAAATGGCAGTGTCAGCCCAACGACCGATGTTTTGAGTAAACTCTGCGTCACCTATAAAATCAAAATGTCAAAACTGCTGGCAATGCTGGAGGGGGATTTTGAACCTCTGATCAAGCATGAAAATCAGCTCTATTGGAAAGATCCGGATATTGGATTTACCCGTCAATCCGTGTCCCCTTCCACCGATGAGTTGGCGGGCGAAGTCCTCAAATGCCATATCGAACCCGATACTGTTATCACTTATGATCGGCGCTCCATCCCCAGCCTTGAACACCATTTGCTCCTGCTTGACGGCACATTAATTTTGACCGTTGGCGAAGAGGAATTTCAATTATCGACCAGCGATTGTTTAAGATATGTTTCCGCTGAATTTGTAGAATTTAAAACACCGAAAGATAGCCATGCGACATACCTTGTCTTCATCATTGGAGGGTAATGTCATGCCGCTTCATGCATCCCATCCCGCAGTAAAGATCTTATCGCCTGAGGATATTCATAGATATATGGATCCCTTGTCCGATATGCTGGTCAAAAGCGTAAATCTGGGTGCTGCCATTCGCTTTGTGATGCCATTTTCAAAAATGGATGCGCGTGCTTATTGGTGGAATGAAGTTCTGCCTCTGGTGCAATCCAAACAACATACTTTATTTGCAGCCTTTGAAAATCAATTCCCGGTCGGTTCGGTGCAACTGATCGAACAGATGCCAATGAACCAGCCGCATCGCTGTGAAGTATCAAAACTCATCGTGCATCCTGATCATCGCCGAAAAGGCATTGCCGCAAATCTCATGGGTGCTTTGGAAGCCCATGCAAATTCCTTGAAGAAATCGCTGATCACGCTCGATACCAAAACCGGGGACAATGCAGAAAGACTTTATAAGTCACTGGGCTTCAACGCTGCGGGTGTGATCCCTAACTTTGCGCTTGATGCAGATGGCAAAGGTTATCATGGAACGACTTATATGTATAAGGAGCTTCGGTCCCACGCTTAAAATGCAGTGGAAAGAACCCACCCCAAGATCGCGCTTATCGCCAACACTTTCAAAAGTCCAATCTTAAGCTTGAGCAGCAACAGCGCTGCCAATGCAGACAATCCAAATACGCGCCAATCCAGCGAAGCGATATCCGGCACCCACAAAGTTAAAATGCCGACACTTTCATGCGTCACATTTTGAAAAAATACATGCAGGCCAAACCAGATCGATAGATTTAAGATCACCCCGACAACGGCAGCGGTGATCATCGATAGGGCCGAACTTAAACGCGGTTGCGCTGAGATCCACTCGATATAGGGTGCGCCTGTGAAGATCCATAAAAAACAAGGTACGAAAGTCACCCACAACGTGACAAGTGCGCCTAAGACACCAAGCCAGAAACCACCTTCTTTAAAGGCCGCAAGAAACCCAACAAATTCGGTCACCAATATCAAGGGCCCGGGCGTTGTTTCAGCCAAACCCAAACCATCCATCATTTCGCCTGCACTTAGCCAACCAAATTGCGCCACAACATCCTGAGCCATATAAGCAAGAACAGCATAGGCGCCACCAAAGGTAACCACAGCCAGCTTTGAGAAAAACGCTGCCAACGCATTTAAGATATTGGCCTCAATTAGCTGATCAAGCGCGAGCAAAGGCAGGATCCAAATCGCCAGCCAAATCGCAATGGTTCTCACACTCTTTAGCAAATCGGACATACCCAATTTCGCGGGAGGTTGATCGATTTTCGTTTGATGACTTGCAAAGATAAAGCCAAAAAGCCCAGCGCCCAACACGATGAGCGGGAAAGGTAGTGATAAGAAGAAAATTGCAATAAAGGCAATAGCGGCCATCACCCAATGCATGCTCTGTTTAAGCGCGCGTTTTGACACTTTCAAAAGTGCTTCAATTACGATGATTAAAACCGTAGCTTTCACGCCCAAAAACAAAGCTGCAATAAACGGCACATCGCCAAAATATGCATATATGCTTGCAAGCGCTAAAATCACGAAAGCACCTGGCAACACAAACAACAGCCCCGCGAGCAATCCGCCAAACACACCCTTAATCCGCCAACCGGCATAAGTTGCCAATTGCATGGCTTCTGGACCGGGCAATAACATGCAAAAGCTCAGAGCGTTAAGATATTGTTTTTCTGTCAGCCAGGCTTTTTCATCCACCAAGACCCTGTGCATCAGCGCAATTTGCGCAGCTGGACCACCAAAGGATAAAACCCCTATTCGACCGAATGTGTGAAACATCTCAAACCGCGATGGCATGACTAAATCTTTACCGCTCATGATCATTTGTCGTCCTGTGAAGAATCATGACGCTCATTGCTGGCATCGCGCGCCCAACGATAAAGCGCATCATAAATCAGCATGCCAGCATCTAACTGTTCCAGATCATTTTTATACATGCGCGACAGCCCCAATGAGATTGCAAGTAGTCCCTCACATTCTGCCGCAAGATTGTGACAGTTTGTATCGGCACCACGGATGATATCAGCCATTTTAGTCAAAGCATCTGATTGCAATCCAAACTCTGAAAGCATCGTGTCAAATGTGCATTGATCACCGCGATGGGTCCAAAACACATCCGGCACATCAAAAGGTGTCGCATTAAACTTTTCCGCCACCAATTGCACCTGGCTGGGCGCAACAAACAAAAACTGAGCGTTCGGATCGATAAACCTTTGAATAAACCAAGGACAAGCAATGCGGTCAATCTTTGGTCGTTGTTTTGTCACCCAAACACTATGCGATTTACCCTCGGCTATTGGTATCTTATTGGCATGAACTAACGGCGCATCGGCATCCCGCCAAGCAAAATGACCACCTTCCAGTGTTTCTGCATCAACTGAAAAGGTGCGTAATATTGCAGCGGCACCCTGGCTAATCTTCAAACCCTTTTGGCAATAAATAACAACAGATTTATCTAAAAGCGCCGGCACTAGAGCTTCGATATTATCAAAACGCCATCTTCTGGCGGTGGGAATGAGTGTGGGGGCATCAGCAAAATCATCGTCGATGCGAACATCGATGATCACCGGGCAATGCGGTGTTCCAATTAGTCGTGATAATTGCTGAACGGAAATTTCAGTTGGTGACGTCATGACGTATCCTTGCATTATTGGGATGAAGAGATACGGGATTTAAGCTGACGCCTCACGGGGCACCCCGTGCACCCCATGACACCTTAATGCCAATTTTCACATCAAAAAGTCAAGTCAGATCAGTTTTGATCTTCTGGCACATCCGGCAGCGGCATTATTTCAACGCCCTCTTCGACCAGTTCATGCACTTCATCGAGAGACGCAGACCCGTGAATGCCCCTTGCTTCCGTTTCGCCATAATGGATCTTGCGCGCTTCTTCTGAAAAGCGATCGCCAACATTTTCCGTATTGTCTTTAACCTGCTTGACCATTTCTCTGATCGTCTTCATCGCTTCTTGTTGCGCAGCCGACATCATCATTTGCTGCTTAGCCTCTTTGGCGCGACCGGTCGATACAGATGGCACCATCAAAGCCTTTTCAACTTTGATCGATCCGCAATGTGGACATTCGACCAATCCGCGCCCTTGCTGTTCTTCAAAATCAGAGCCGGACGAAAACCAGGCTTCAAAGTCATGAGAATTTTCGCAGGCAAGGTTAAATTTAATCATGTGTCACACTTACACAGACTTTAATTTGTAGTCGCGCGCATTTTTCAAATTCGGAATTTTGGCGCGGGCCGCAACGGACAATTCAATATCGATATCTGCAATCGCAACACCGGGTGTTTCAGAATTAATCTCGGCAAGTATTTTTCCCCAAGGATCGACAATAATCGAATGGCCATAAGTTTCACGGCCATCGTCATGCAATCCACCTTGGGCAGATGAAATCATAAAGGCACCATTTTCAATGGCTCTGGCACGCTGCAAAATATGCCAATGCGCTTCACCCGTCTGCTTTGTAAAGGCTGCCGGTGCGGTCAATATATTAGCGCCTGCAACAGCCTGATCGCGGAACAAATGCGGGAAGCGCACATCATAACAAATCCCCAGGCCGAATTGATGACCCTTTAACTCAACCGTCACCGCTTCTTCACCAGGCTTATAGGTATTGCTCTCACGCCAGCTTTCACCATTATCGAGATCAACGTCGAACATATGGATCTTGTCATAAGTGGCTTTCAACTCGCCATTCTCATAAACAAGCGCGCGATTGGCGACTTTATCCCCATCAATATCAATTGCGGTCGAACCGATGTGGATGGCGACATTGAGCTCAGCAGATAGGCTCTGAGCCATCTTATTGATCAAATCATCCTCTTGTGAGGTAATAACCTTTCGAAGATCTTCGCTGGTAGAATGTACACAGCCGGTCATTTCAGGGGTTTGAATATAATCAGCACCCTTGAACGCCGCATCACGTATCATGGGTTCCAATGCCGCAACAGTATCAGACGGCACCAAACCAGATCGCATTTGTATAATGGCAGCTTTTAACATCCTGGACCTTTTTAGTTAGCCTTCTAACATAACACCAAGTGCACCACTTTTCTCAAGCGCAAACAAATCATCACATCCGCCAACATGCTCATTTCCGATAAATATTTGTGGAAACGTACTTCCACCTTGCGAGCGTTTGATCATCTCTTGCTTCAGAGCAGGATCAAAAGTTGCGTCATGTTCAGTAAATTCTACGCCTTTTTCTGTGAGCAAGCGCTTAGCGGCTGTGCAAAATCCACAAAATTGGCGTGTGTAAATTGTAACGTCTTTCACGTGATATTTCCATTCTATTTGTTTTTGAGCCTAAACTCCAGCAGCCACATATAATTATCATCTCATCAGACATCAATGTCATAAAACTCAATGCCGACCAACAAGCGCAAATGTGAGCACTGAAACCTCACTTGCACCCGCCTTTAATAGCACTTTTGTCGCTGCGCTCACGGTCGCGCCCGTTGTAAAGACATCATCAATGAGCAATACGTGTTTGCCTAAAATATCGCTTGCACGCTCTTCGGACACATCAAATGCCCCCTTCACATTATCCAATCTGGCACGTGTACCAAGTCCAACCTGGGGCTTTGTGTTTCTATGTCTGACAAAGGTGGATGCCAAATAAGGCAGCCCGGTTGATTTAGAAATTGATCGGGCCAGTTCGGCACTTTGATTATATTTCCGGCGTATGAGACGCCATCGATGTAGTGGCACCGGAACAATACAATCTGCGTCCATCAAACAATCCCGTCCAGCACGTATCATCCAGCCTGCCATCATATTTACAAGCTCTATCCGGTCATTAAACTTGAGCTGATGCACCATCTGCCGGGCAATCCCGTCATAAATGACAGCCGAACGGGCTCGCATATAAGGCGGCGGATCGGCAATAGCATCTGCTGACACAATACCGTCTCCCAATTCATAGGCAAATGGACGGCCAGTAACTGCACAATATGGCTGATCGATAAATTGAACATCTTTCCAACACGAAGTACATAATGCATCATGTTGGCTTAATAATTGGCCGCAATTTATACAATTAGGCGGATAAACAAAATTATTCGCAGATGACAATAGTTTTGCACCATACCGAAGGAGTGGCGAAAAGCCTGGAATTCTGAAAATATAATCTTGTTTCATGCTGTCCATGCCTTGACTTTATATCGACATTGTCAGTTAAGCGAGCAGAATTATTAAAGTGCCATCCAAGCCAAAGGACAGGAATGTGAGCGTTGAACCCATTATCGATTTGGAATTGTTAAACCGCCGTCAGAAGCGTGCTCAATCTGCAGCGGTTGATGGGGCGGATTTCCTGCTTAATTACATCGCAAATGAAATGGATGAACGTCTTTCCTTGATTGAACGCACATTTGAAAATCCAGTCCAGCTATATGGATATAATCAATTTCTAGCTCAAAAGATCACTGATAGAGGTCAGGCGAAGGACTTCATGTTTATTTCGCAGCAAGATCAATCAGCTGATTCACGAAATGCAGAAGCTCTCGATCTCGTTCAAACTTCATATGATTTGGTCTTATCCCCTGCATCTCTTCACCTAACAAATGATACGCCGGGCATTTTCAAACAGGTTTTTAACGCGCTTAAAGAAGATGGATTATTCATGGCATCTGTGCTGGGCGCTGGAACGCTTCAAGAATTGCGCGAAGCCCTTTTAACAGCCGAAAGTGATCTTTATGGCGGTGCCAGCGCGCGCGTTATCCCACTTGCAGATATTCGAGACTTTGGCGGCTTATTACAACGCGCTGGATTTGCTTTGCCGGTGATTGATAGTGATACTTTAACAGTCCGATACGATAATGCCTCAGCGCTCATGAAAGATCTTCGAGCAATGGGCATGACAAATCCGCTTACTGACCGCAGCAGAAGGCCTCTTTCCAAAGCATTTTTTAAACGCGTTGATGAAGTTTATGCGGATAGATTTTCCGACCCGGATGGCCGAATTAGAGCCAGCTTTACAATCATCTATCTAGCCGGATGGAAACCGCATCAAAGTCAACAAAAACCACTTAAACCTGGCAGCGCAAAAACGCGCCTCTCGGACGCGCTCAAAGTCGATGAAATCAAGCTGAAAAGTTAACCGAAATTACGGTGAGTTTGAATCGATCGTATCGCCAAGATAGTTAAATGTATTGTTCAGAGCGTTACTCAATCCATCTAAACCTGCAATGATAGACACGGCAATTAAACCTGCAATTAAGCCATACTCAACAGCTGTGGCACCATCTTCATTTTGGATAATTTCGTTCATCAATCGCGACATAACACACCCCTATTTGCAATTGTCTGATTTAGGATCGAAATCATAAATCACACAGGCTTCACCGGAAGAATGGGTAATGGAATGGCGAATGATATACTGTTTCTTGGAGAAATCAGGTGTTCTTTGCTCGCCGCTGGAAACGCTTCCAATTGAACCCGTTACGATGCCGTCAAAATTCTTGTCACCGGAAGCTGCTATTTTTGCATCATGCGACCCATCAAGAATGGGCGTCATAACCATTGCGCCGGCAACAGCCGCGATCGCAAAAAGCAATGATAAATGAATAGCGCTGAATTTTCGTTTTGGCTGCTGCCAACCGTTATTATCTGGATCAGACCAAAATTCATCATTCATCATTTTATCATACACCTCGCGCTTCCTTGCGCCATAGTTGCACAAGTTCTTAAACGTTAGATTAACGCGAGGCGGTAGAAATCAGCGAAATTTGTGCCATCTTGGCACAAATAGAGTTAGATCACATCTATAAGATGCGGGATGAGCGGTTCATCTGCTGGTGGCATCTCATAGTCCCTTAAATTACGGGAACGGACCCATTTAAGCGCCTGACCTTCCTTCGATTGCGGAACACCCCAATATCTTCTGCAGATATATAACGGCATGAGAAGGTGAAATTTCTCATAAGAATAGGATGCAAAAGTGAGCGGTGCCAGACAGGTTTCCTTAGTTTCAATACCCAATTCTTCATTCAGCTCACGAATAAGCGCTGCTTCAGGCGTTTCGCCATCTTCAACCTTGCCGCCGGGGAACTCCCACATACCAGCCATGGATTTGCCCTCAGGGCGTTGGGCAATCAAAATACGATTATCTGTATCAATCAGCGCGCAAGCCGCGACAAGCACGATAGGCTTGGAACTTTGATCACTCATAATTCATGCTCTGGCTGTTTGCGATAAGAATACCGATAGACTTCCTCAAATCCCAAGCTTTCATAAAGCGCAATCGCATTACGATTTTGCTTCTCAACCTGCAGCCAGATTTTTTGCGCACCGTTATAACGCGCCCAGAGGAAGGCGGACTTCAAAATGTTTCGAGCATGCCCCTTACGCCGACATTCAGGTTTGGTACCCAAATCAAGCACGCCCGCAAACTCAGTGTCTTGAACACAAAGAACAGTTGAAACGGCGCCAATCTCTTTATCCTCAATTACAAATAGCGCATTTTCCTGTTTGATCGAGCTGATCACTTCTGCAAGTCCCGCTTTAAACAAACCATCACGGCCCTGCACATCAATGACAGCATCAACGAACCATCCGATGTCTTTAACCGGCAACATGTCAACGGCATCATCCAAATTCATTGCGGTTAAATCCGCCATTAAGACAATGGAATCATCAAACCGTATCCAACCACGCGCATCGAGATAACTGTCTAGCTGCGGCGGTGCCAAAGGCGACTGCCGAAAAACAAGCGGTCGGTTATACGCTTTAAAGCGACGCGCCGCACTTTCAATACGCTTTTCAATATCCATATGATCCGATGGATCTAGCGGATTGACCGAATTAATGCGTTTGGACGGATGACCCGCGGTCTGGCGAATTTGCCAACTGCCATCATAGTGCACAGAAGCTGCGGGCCATGCACGAAATGCCATAGCCTCCAAACGCCTCACGATTGCAAGATCATTCACCAAATTTTCCACCCAATACCCATTTATGATCGATAGTCTCCATTAATGGCAACATATTCCTTGGTCAAATCACATGTCCAAACACGCGCTTCGCCATTGCCTAAATTCAAATCGACCTTCAAAAAGATTTCATCGCCTTTCATGGCAAGCGATGCTTCTTCCTCTGAATAATCAGGATCACGCTCACCAGAGACTGCCACGCGAACATCACCAAACCAAATGGCAATTTTGTCCCGATCAGCCTCTTCACCGGCTTTACCAATTGCCATAACAACACGGCCCCAATTCGCATCTTCACCAGCAATTGCAGTTTTAACCAACGGGGAATTTGCAATAGACAAGGCAATTTTCTTTGCAGATATGTCTGAAACAGCGCCAGTCACATCAATTTGAACATGTTTTGATGCACCCTCCCCATCACGCACAATCTGCATAGATAAGTCGTGCATCACCTCATTTAATGCCTGTGAAAATGACGCGATACGATCGTCATCCAAAGATGTAATCGCTTCACCTTTTTTGCCAGTTGCAAACAACAAAACCGTGTCAGATGTAGATGTATCACTGTCGACCGAAATCGAATTAAAACTGGTTTCAGTATGTTGAGACAAAAGAGCCTGCAAAACGTCTTTTGAAATATTTGCATCCGTGACAATGAAGGACAACATAGTCGCCATATCCGGCATGATCATCCCTGACCCTTTGGCAATACCATTGATCAATATGTCACTATTTTCAACTGTTCTAGAAGCAAGTTTTGGATAGGTGTCAGTGGTCATAATAGCGCTCGCCGCTTTAAACCAATTGTCACTTTCGCATGCTTGTGCCAGCCCCTGCATCACGCCATCAAATTTGCTTGCATCCAATGGCTCACCAATTACTCCGGTTGACGCAAGATATACCTCATCAGCCTCACATCCAACAGCTTTTGCTGCCATGAATGCGGTATCGCGTGTTGCTGAAGCACCCTTGACGCCCGTAAATGCGTTTGCATTTCCAGAATTGACGACCAGTGCTTTTGCAACACCTTTGGAAAGTATCTGCTTACAATGATCAACAGGCGCTGAGGCGCATTTTGACTTGGTGAACACCCCAGCAACACTTGTGCCCTCATCAAACATCATCAGCAAAACATCATCTCTACCAGAATATTTAATCCCGGCTTCAACGGTTTGCATTTTCACACCTTCAAGAGCTTGCAAAGTTGCAAACTCTTTTGGCGCCAAAGGCGACACTTTCATATTTAATACCTGCCTAATTAATTGTTATTGCTGCTGAATTTTCTCATATGCAGATTTCAGCTCTTCATCCAAAATTTCAAAACTCGACAAAGAACGTGCATCTTTCACAGCATCTAAATAACGCTCACGTAACACCACCTGACGCATTTGATCCTGCACTTCTTCAAATTTTGGCAATGGACGATCACGCTTTTCTTCAAGCTTGATTACATGAAAACCAAACTGAGTTTGCACAGGTGCCTTTGTGTAAGCACCTGCTTCCAATGCGAAAGCTGCAGCTTCAAAAGGCGGCACCATCTGCCCTTTACCAAAGAAACCAAGATCACCACCTTGAGGGCCACTTGGTCCAGTTGATTTTGTTTTAGCAAGTTCAACAAAATCAGCACCGCCATCAAGCTCTGCGATAATGGCATTTGCCTCTTCAGCAGTTTTAACCAAAATATGACGTGCGCGGATTTCTTGCTCAGGTTCAACAGCAGCGATCTCTTTATCAAAGCGGGCGCGAATATCATCCTCAGAAATTGTCGATATCACGTTTTTTTGAAAATAGGCATTGTGCAGCGAGCGATCTTTTAAAAACTCAAGACGTTTTTGGAAAACAGCATCCTGATCCATTTTGTCAGCAAGCGCTTTTTTAGCCAGAGATTTCACATCAATAATAGCGGACAAAATCGCCAATCGTTTTTGCTCACCCTGTAGCTGTTCAAACTGCGGATCAAGCTCTTGGAACAAGTCAAAATCGCTTTGACGAATTTCTACACCATCAAATGTCAGCACAACTTTATCAGTGGCATCCTGCGCAGAAACTTGCATCGGCGCCATCAAAATCGTGAGCGCTGTTGCCAAGCCTGCCGCATATTTAAAATAACCCATAATTTAATCCTTTTTATAAAGCACAGGCCCTTGAGAACCCTGATCCTGTTGACATCGCCCAAACTCACTCTTATCTGTCAGGAAAAGCTACGTCTATAGTTTGTTTATTTACGTAGACACAAACCAAATAACAACCGTCTTTCGGTTCAAATAAAATGTTAGTACCTCTTAGCGCTTTCGCGCAGTTTAATCCAGAAAGGACCATATAGATGGTCAACTTCGGCAAAATCGCCCAAAAAATCTTCGGCTCTTCGAACGATCGTCGCATTAAAGGCTACCGACCGCGTGTCGATGCGATCAATGCACTTGAGCCTCAGATGCAAGCTCTTTCTGATGAAGAACTCAAAGGCCAAACCGAAAAACTGAAAGCCGAACTGGAAGCTGGCAAAAGTTTAGATGACATTTTGGTACCTGCCTTTGCCACCGTAAGAGAAGCAGCAGTGCGCTCGCTCGGCATGCGCCCATTTGATGTGCAATTGATTGGCGGTATGATCTTGCACGAAAACTCTATTTCGGAAATGAAAACGGGCGAAGGTAAAACACTTGTTGCGACCCTTCCAACCTATCTCAATGCCCTAGCTGGCAAGGGTGTACATGTTGTAACGGTCAATGATTACCTTGCAACACGTGATGCTGAATGGATGAGCAAACTATATGGCTTTTTGGGATTAACAACAGCAACCATCATCCACGGCATGGAAGATGACGAGCGCCGCGCCGCATATGCATGCGATATTACTTATGCCACAAATAATGAACTCGGCTTTGATTATCTGCGCGACAATATGAAATATGAACGCGCGCAAATGGTGCAGCGCGGCCATTACTATGCCATCGTTGATGAGGTGGATTCAATTCTGGTCGATGAAGCGCGAACACCGCTTGTTATTTCAGGTCCATTGGAAGACAAATCTGACCTTTATATCACTGTCGATAAATTCATCCCGCTTCTTTTAGAAGAAGATTACGAATTGGATGAAAAACAAAAATCTGCCAACTTTACCGAAATTGGTACCGAGAAGCTGGAGAAGCTTTTATCAGAAGCTGGTCATCTTAAAGGTGATTCGCTTTACGATGTGGAAAACGTCTCAATTGTTCATCACGTCAATAATGCCCTACGTGCCCATAAATTATTCGTACGCGATAAAGACTATATCGTCCGCAATGACGAAATTGTCATTATCGATGAATTTACGGGCCGTATGATGCCAGGCCGCCGTTATGGTGAAGGCCAGCATCAAGCTTTGGAAGCCAAAGAGAACGTGACCATTCAGCCGGAAAACCAAACATTGGCATCGGTGACTTTCCAAAACTATTTCCGCATGTATGAAAAGCTCGGCGGCATGACAGGTACAGCATCAACAGAAGCTGAAGAATTTGCCAACATCTATGGTCTTGAAGTTGTTGAAGTGCCGACCAACATTCCGATCTCTCGTATTGACGAAGACGATGAAGTTTACAGAACAGTTGAAGAGAAATACGGCGCGATTATTGATGAGATCAAAGCTGCGCAAGAAAAATCTCAGCCAGTTCTCGTTGGTACAACCTCTATTGAAAAATCTGAGCTTCTTGCTGAGAAGCTAAAAGCAGCCGGCGTTGATGGATTTAACGTGCTGAACGCGCGTTATCACGAACAAGAAGCTTATATCGTATCCCAAGCCGGTGTCCCTGGCGCAATTACGATCGCAACCAATATGGCTGGTCGTGGCACAGATATTCAGCTTGGCGGCAACTTTGACATGCGCGTTGCGCAAGAACTTGGCGAAATGGAACCAGGCTCTGAGCGTGACGCGAAAGAGGCCGAAATCAAAGCCGATATTGAAAAGTTAAAAAAGCAAACACTCGATGCTGGTGGTTTATACATCATCGCTACAGAACGTCACGAAAGCCGCCGCATTGACAACCAATTGCGCGGTCGTGCAGGACGTCAAGGTGACCCAGGTCGCTCAAAATTCTTCTTGTCATTGCAAGATGATCTTATGCGTATCTTCGGTTCAGAACGTATGGACGGCATGCTCAAAAAACTTGGCCTAGAAGAAGGCGAAGCAATTGTGCACCCATGGATCAACAAGGCGCTCGAACGCGCTCAGAAGAAAGTGGAAGCACGCAACTTCGATATTCGTAAGAACCTACTTAAGTTTGATGATGTTCAAAATGATCAACGAACAGTGATCTTTGAACAGCGCCTTGAACTTATGGATGCTGAGAGCATTTCAGATACAGTTGCCGAAATGCGCCAGGATGTCGTCGATGATCTGGTCGAACAACACATTCCTGAAAATGCCTATCCGGCACAATGGTCTGTCGCCGAGCTCAAACAAGATGTTGCAACTTATCTCAACATTGATGCACCGGTTGATGAATGGGCCGAAGAAGAAGGTATCGCCGAAGACAATATCCGTGAGCGCTTAACCGAATTGGTTGAAGCCGCTGCGAAAGATCGTTCAGAGCGTTTTGGCGAAGAGATTACCAATTACGTTGAAAAATCTGTTGTCTTGCAAACTCTTGATCAGCTTTGGCGTGAGCATTTGGTCAATCTTGATTCATTGCGCTCCGTTGTTGGTTTACGTGGTTATGCGCAACGTGATCCGCTGCAAGAATATAAATCTGAAGCATTTGAATTATTCCAGTCGCTTTTGAGCAATTTGCGTCAAGTGGTGACATCGCAGCTCATGCGTGTTGAACTGGTTAATCAGGCAGCTGAAGAACCTGCGCCAACACCGCCAGAGCACATGGAAACCAGCCATGGCGACGCGGATGCACCTCAAGAAGCTGCAGCCAAACCGATGAAAACGGTCACTGAGCAACATGTTGCCCCAGAAGATCGTGATCCGGATGATCCCTCAACTTGGGGTAAAGTGGGTCGCAACGAAGCTTGCCCATGTGGTTCTGGCAAAAAATACAAGCATTGCCACGGCGCGTTTAACAACGCTTAAAATCGATCAATAAGGCGTCACGAAAACACTTTATTAACGCTGTTTTATTATAGTTTAGACAGTGTAAATTAGGTTGTGCGTGTACCAGTGACGTCGAGTGTTGTGACATTTTTGGAGAGAATTCTCCCTGAAAAGTTAGGTAATTTATTATTGCCTAAAGTCTTGATGTTATTCGCTATTTTGGAAAATAAGGATGGCGAAAAACATGCCGAGCGCACAGCACTTTTAGCCTTTTCAATCCGCATTATATCAGCTGCATTGGCCTTTGTTTCCCAGATCATCTTAGCAAGATCCATGGGCGAATTCGAATATGGTATTTTCGTATTTGTTTGGGTTTTCATCATTATAGCGGGAAATTTATCATGCCTGGGTTTCCACACAGTGGTGATCCGCTTTGTACCAGAATACAATGCTCATAATGATCAAAGTCACATCCGCGGCCTAACGATCACGGCCCGAATTTTCGCAATGGTTTTGGCGACAATCATTGGCGCCATCGGGGTTGCAATCGTTGTTTATTTTGAAAACAAAATCCCCGACTATTATCTGGTTCCAATTGTATTGGGCATTTGCGCATTGCCAATGATTGCGCTCGGCGATGTTTTAGATGGAACATCTCGCGCCAATTCTTGGCCGATCATTGCAATGAGCCCAACTTATATCATTCGCCCCAGCTTGATCATCATTTTCGTGCTCGGCACATTCTTGCTCGGTATGCAGCCAACAGCAAAAATCGCGCTTTTGGCAGCCATACTAGCATCCTATATCACAACGCTGGGCCAGTTCATTGTTGTCACAAGAAAACTTCGTGGACGTTATGCTTCAGGTTCAAGGGAATGGGACTTTAAAAAATGGGTCATTGTCGCACTTCCAATATTCATCATTGAAGGCTTCTATTACCTGCTGACAAATGCAGATGTGATTATCGTTGGCTTCTTTTTAGAACCAGAGAAAGTTGCTGTTTATTTCGCAGCCGCCAAAACCATGGCGCTTGTGCATTTTATATATTTTGCCGTTAAAGCGGGCGCCGCGCCAAAATTTGCGGCCATGGTTGCCGAAAACAAAATGCAGGACCTCGATACTTTTGCCAAGCAAACCGCCCGTTGGACATTGCTTCCAACCATCGCCATTGGCGGCCTTGTATTGCTTCTCGGCAGGTTCTTGCTGTCAATGTTCGGTGAAGGTTTCATCCACGGTCATACTGTCATGATCATTTTGTTTTTCGGCATTCTCGCAAAGTCCCTCATCGGACCGGGCGAAGTGCTGCTCACAATGGCGGGCAAACAACGGGTTTGCATGTATGTTTACGCAGGTGCTTTAGCGTCAAACCTTTCGCTGAACATTTTGCTCATTCCTATCTATGGAATAGAAGGCGCAGCATTCGCCACAGCAGGCGCTATGACCATAGAAGCCATCCTTCTCTTTATAGTTATCAAGTCGCATTTGGGCATATCAATGTTTGCGCTCGGACAATCATCTAAGAACAGCAACAAACCAACGTTATCGCCCAGCAGGGAAACAACATAATGACAACGCATTTAGAAATTTCTCCAGATGTATCACAAAAGCCAGATTCTGCGGAAGTCAACGCAGATCACACAATTGAGCTTGAAACAAGTGGTCGTGAGCTTGCCATCTATCCGGCAAGATCTGGTTATGAACTTGAAAATGAGTTGGAGTTTTTATCTAACCGTGCGGTTGAACCAAATGTATTTTTCACCGGCCGTTTTTTAGCGCCCGCAATGCCCCGCCTCGACAATCGCGCTGTTCAATTAATGGTCATGCGCGATCGGGCCAATGGCAAAGATCGTTTGCGCCTGGTACTCCCGTTTTCAATTGAAAATCCGGGTTTTGGTATCGGCGCACCGATCATTCGCGTTTGGGCCAATGAGTTCGGGCCTTTGGGAACGCCGCTTGTTGATAGCGAAAACGCCGTTGATATCATCAAGGACTTCATTGACGGCATGGGCGATCCTTCATTGAAATTACCCAACGTAATCGTATTGCCTGATATCCGTCTTGATAGCACTTTTGCGACCATGCTGCGCGGTGTCGCATTAAGTAACAATCTTCCTTTGATGGAAACCAATAAATATGAACGCCCAATGCTTGATAGCGATATAGATGCGCCCGATTATATCGAGCAATCCATCTCAAAACATCATGTGCGTGAACTCAACAGACAACGTCGCCGCATAGCGGATCTAGGGCAACTAGAATTTCAAATCGCCCGCCAACCCAATGATGTAAGAGACGCACTTGAGGAATTTTTACACCTTGAAAACCAAGGCTGGAAAGGCCGCAAGCGGACCTCCCTCGTTGCTGATCGTCACAGGGCAGCCTTTGCCCGCGAAGCCATAAACAATCTTGCTGAAGTGGACCGTGTTCGCATCCATTCACTCCACTTGGATGGAAAAACAATCGCCTCTCTCATTGTGTTTATCATGGGCGGTGACGCTTACACCTGGAAGACAACTTATGACGAAGAATATGCCAAATACTCACCTGGCAAATTACTGATGCAAGAAGTCACCGAATGGCAGCTTGATGACTTTAACATCATCAAGACAGATTCCTGTGCCCGCCCAGATCATCCCATCATGTCGCGTTTCTGGCAGGAGCGTTGTTCTATGGGCACTTTAGTTGTCGGCTTGCATGCAAATAGCGACCGCGATGTCCGCCAAGTCACCAAGCAATTGCATATTTATAATAATTCCAAAAATATCGCACGAAAACTACGTGATAAAGTCCGTGCCATGGCGCGAAATAAATAGCGTAATCGGGCCAATCCCAAAAAGACTGCTTTAAGCATGACAAAAGATAGTGTAAGCCCGCACTATCTTTTTTGTGTTTGAAAGAACCACTTATGACGCTTATCCGCTCGACACTTTTTAACATCGCCTTTTATGGCAACACCATCATCCGCCTTATCCTCATGATACGGGTGATCTTGTTTGGTACGAGTGAGCAAAACTTGGCGCAAGCCAAAAAATGGGCAAGTACATCCAACACAATGCTGGATAAAATTGCCGGCACAAAAGTTGAAATTGAGGGATTGGAAAATCTCCCTGAAGGCGGATTTATTGTCGCTGCGCAACATCAGTCATTTTGGGACACATTTGCGCTGATGCCATATCTGGATAGCCCGGTTTTCATCTATAAAAAAGAACTCAACAAAATTCCGCTTTTCGGCGCTTGTTTGCAAAAAACAAATATGATTGCCGTTGATCGCAGCGCGCGCGGGAAAGCCATGGCAGGCGTGTTAAAAGGCGCCCGCAAAGAGGTAATGGAAAATGGTCGTCAGCTGTTTATCTTCCCCGAAGGAACACGTCGCCCGGTAGGCGCGCCTTTAGAATATAAGTTCGGCGTTGGCCGGATTTATGAAGATGTGAATGTACCGATTGTGCCAATCGCGCTTGTTTCTGGACTTTACTGGCCACGACATTCATTTATGCGCCAACCCGGCACATTCAAAGCCAAGATCCTGCCGCCTATTGAACTTGGTCTGTCTATCGAAGAGGTTATGGATCGACTTGTCGCTGATACGCAAGTTGCCAGTGATGAATTATTGCTTGATGCAGTAAAGACAAACCCTAAGCTTCCGATCCCACAAGCTGTTCGCGAGCGCCTTGACCTTATCCAAAAAACAAAAGACGCTTAAGCCTTAGCCGGCAATCGTGAAACCACATCTTCAAGCCAATGATCTGTAAGATTCATTGAACGCAATTGCTCCACTGTGCTTGTGACATAATCAATATTATGTCCTGATTGCCCAACGGAATCGCTGACGATTTCAGCAGCTTTTTCTACACTAATATCTTTCGCATATTGTTTGTGTTTGAGATCAGCCACATAGCAATAAGCTGGAACCCGTGTTCGGTCCGCAAGTTCGACCTTGCCGATCCGCTCAATATAAACTTTGGTCACAAGTTCACGCGCATGCAGATATTCAAAAACTTCATCGCGTTTTTCAGCTGAAACCTTAAAAGCAACACCACTGCATGAACCACCACGATCCAGACCCAATACGAGCCCAGGCTTTTCAGGGGTCCCGCGGTGAACGTGAGAATGGATACACAATGTCCTGCGATAACCAAACAATTTGGCGCGCTGCTTTTCGATATAATCAAACCCGGGACGCCACATCAAAGATCCGTAGCCGAAAACCCAAAAATCGTCCATATTCGCCACTAATGATTCCAATTCATATAATTTAAATTAGACATGCCCGTTTGGTGGGGTTAATTCAAGAGCGTATAAACAAGAAGAAGACAACAATGAAGCCCCGACATAAGTTAATCCTGCTAATTGCCAGCATTTTCATCATTCCAGCTCTGGTGACATTGGGCTGGCATTGGGGAGCTGATAAGCTTGAAAACTTAATTGAGACACGAATTTCATCCATCGCCAGTCGCGGTGTAACGGTGACCTGTAACAATCTAGAAATTCGCGGCTTTCCCTTTCGCATTGGGTTAAATTGCGACAATACAAGTTTTGATGATACCAAACGACGTGTTGGTTTCACCGCAGGTGAATTGCGCACAACGGCCCAAATATACAATCCTGGCCATGTGATATCAGAGCTTGATGGACCTTTGACCGTCACCAATCGTCATAGCGTGGTTGAAGCCAATTGGCAGTCTATGCGCGCAAGCTCAGTGTTTGAAATATCAAACCTCTCGCGAGCATCTATTGAAGCGGTATCGCTCGATTTGGCAACTCAGCTTGCAAATTTAAAAGAGCTGCAAAAAGTGTCGGCTGAAAATTTGCAAATGCATATTCGCCAGAATGAAAACAACGTTGATATTGCTGCAAGTGGCGTCAATATCGCGCTGGAAAACTCTTTGACAAAAGCGCCCATTAAATCCGATGATGTAAACCTGTTCGTCACCGTTCATGATAATCTGCAAATCCTCAAATATGATCAGCGCCGAGATGCTTCCCTTCTCCGCGGTTCTGACATCACTCTTCACGATTTGACAATCAAAGGAACGCAAAACACAAGGTTATCAGCGTCCGGCCCCCTCAATATATCTGATCAGGGCATCATCTCCGGGGATGTTGCGATTACTTTGACAAATATTGCAAATCTAAAAAGCACAATTGCCGAAGTAAATCCGGCATTAAGCGCGAATTTTTCAAACATTATCAATGTTTTATCTGCGTTAAGTCCGTCCAACAACCCAGATGAAATCCAGATCAACGTGAAGATACGCAACGGTATTGCCCAGGCTGGGATCATCCCACTTGGCAGGATCCCAGCACTATAATTTTACCGTTTATTTGTCGCTATGCTCAGAAGCAATCTGACGTCCGAAATCCGGAACATCAACATCTTGACCAGCTTCAATAATTTCGCGACGAATGGAACGCGTTTGGGTAAAGAGCTCAAATA
Source organism: Rhizobiaceae bacterium (assembly GCA_020628035.1). Taxonomy (GTDB): domain Bacteria; phylum Pseudomonadota; class Alphaproteobacteria; order Rhizobiales; family Rhizobiaceae; genus Lentilitoribacter. The sequence goes on along the minus strand of JAHDFS010000004.1, from coordinate 23,309 downwards.
ATTCATCACCTTTGCCCCATCGAATGGCTTTTTGCAAGGATGACAAATCTTCCGAAAACCTTGCCAACATTTCCAAAATGGCTTCCTTGTTGTGCAAACACACATCACGCCACATTGTCGGATCAGACGCTGCCAATCGCGTAAAGTCTCGAAAACCAGAGGCTGAATATTTGATCACTTCAGAACTGGTGACCGTTTCCATATCTTTCGCTGTGCCCACAATATTATAAGAGATAAGTTGCGGCAGGTGCGACACAATTGCTAAAACGCGATCGTGATGTTCGTGATCCATCAAATCAATATTTGATCCACACGCTTCCCAAAAAGCTGTCAACTTTGCCATGGCCTCAGGATCTGTGCCTTCCAATGGCGTTAAAATGCACCACTTACCTTCAAAAAGCTCAGCAAAACCAGCTTCTGGACCCGAACGCTCTGTACCTGCAATGGGATGACCTGGGATGAAATGAACACCTTCTGGGATATGTGGCTGCATTTGTTCAATCACGGAGGTTTTCGTTGACCCCACATCTGTAACAATCGCGCCAGGCTTTAAATGAAAAGCGATGTCTTTGGCAACGGATGCGGATGCACCCACTGGCACAGACACAATGATCAAATCTGCATGGCGAACCACATCGCCATAATCAGTTGAATATTCATCACCCAGATCAAGCTTACGCGCTTCATCCAATGTGGCTTGCGAACGGGTCATGATCGAGATGGTTTCAGCCAAATTCTTTTGACGAATGACGCGTGCCAGTGACGAGCCAATCAAACCAATGCCGATCAAAGCGATTTTGTTAAAATGTGTTTCAGCCATTGTTACGCTTTCATAAACGCATCAAGAGCTGCGATAACGCCCAAATTGGCCTCTTCACTGCCAATCGTCATACGCAATGCATTTGGCAGACCATAGCCCGCAACGCGTCGCAATACATAGCCACGATTGAGCAAATAATTATCCGCAGCATCAGCATTTTTGCCCGCTTCTTCTGGGAAGTGGATGAGAATAAAATTACCAACAGAAGGGGTAACCTTTAAGCCAAGAGCCTCAAGCGAAGATGTCACTTTATCAAGCCATAAAGTATTATGCTCCACCGCCTTCTCAAGGTGAGATTTATCTGACATTGCCGCCACACCGGCAGCAATCGCCACAGCATTGACATTAAACGGGCCGCGAATGCGATCCATCGCGTCAATCACTGCAAGCGGCGCATAAACCCAGCCAACGCGCAAACCTGCCAAACCATATATTTTTGAAAATGTGCGTGTCATGACAACATTTTCATTGGCTGAAACAAGCTCAATCCCGGCTTCATAATCGTTCTTGCGTACATATTCTGCATAAGCCGCATCCAGAACCAAGATAATATCATCACGCAAACCAGCATGTAACCGGCGCAATTCTTCAATTGGCAGATAAGTCCCTGTTGGGTTGTTTGGATTGGCAATGAAGACCATTTTTGTTTGAGCGGTAACTGCCGACAAAATTGCATCCACATCCACACGCAGATCAACTTCAGGCACGACAACAGGTGTAGCCCCATTGGCCATGATCTGGATTTTATAAACCAAGAAACCATGCTCAGAATAAATTGCCTCATCGCCATGTGAGAGATATGTCTGGCACAACAGCCCCAGCAATTCATCAGATCCATTGCCACACATGATATTGTCTGGATTTAACGCATAGGTATCTGCAATCTTCTTGCGTAGATGATATGATGTTCCCTCTGGATAGATCTCAAGCTCTTCCAACACATGCGCCATCGCATCTTTAACCGCCGGGCTTGGCCCTAAGGGTGTTTCATTTGACGACAACTTGTATGTCTTTACATCTCCATTGGCCTTATCAGCTCCAGGAATGTAGCGCGCAATTTCCATGACACCAATATTTGGCTCAGGTCGCATTTTCTCAGTCATTGAACAACTTCCTTACATCACCATGAATAAACTCATATCCAGCAATTGCTGCTTTATTCATGGCAAAGGCATTAAACGCTTATGAGCAAATTGTCGAGCAACCTTGCCAATTCTGACAAGAAAAGATTGACGAATGGCTCTTCAAATCATACCTGTACGTTCCATCTTGGTCAGAAGCAGGATTAATGATCAAAAACAATGCATTTTTGAACATCAGACTTCACAACCAAGTTGACTAAATTGTTTTGAACAAGCGGAATGGTAAATGGCACAAAGCGAAGCGACAAAAAGAGCAAATTCTGAAGCTCAAAGTCCCTCCAGCAGCATAGCTCGTTTTAGGGAAGATGCGCCTTTGCATCTAGATGCCGGGGTTTCGCTTTCACCTTTTCAAATTGCCTATGAGACCTATGGCGAACTTAACGAAGACAAATCAAATGCCATCTTAATTTGTCATGCACTCACTGGAGATCAATATTGTGCCAGTGTGCAACCTATTACCAAAAAGCCAGGCTGGTGGGAGACATTAATAGGCCCAGGCAAGCCAATCGATACAGAACGCTATTTCGTTATTTGTTCCAATGTTCTCGGCGGATGTTTAGGAACGACAGGCCCTGCATCCATCAATGAGAAGACTGGCAAACCCTACGGGCTTGATTTCCCAATTGTAACCATTGCCGACATGGTCAGAGCTCAATCCATGCTGATTGATTATCTGGAAATTGAAACTCTGTTTGCCGTAATCGGTGGTTCCATGGGCGGCATGCAAGTTCTTCAATGGGCGGCATCTTATCCTGATCGTGTTTTTGCAGCCATCCCAATGGCGACGGGCGCGCGCCACACCTCACAAAACATCGCTTTTCATGAAGTTGGTCGTCAAGCCATTATGGCTGATCCCAACTGGCACCAGGGCAAATATACCGATGAAGGCGTCGTTCCATCCAAAGGTTTGGCTGTTGCGCGCATGACAGCGCATGTAACTTATCTGTCTGAGCCTGCGCTTCAGCGCAAATTTGGTCGCCAATTGCAAGATCGAGAGAATGTCAGCTTCGGTTTTGATGCAGATTTTCAAATCGAAAGTTATTTGCGGCATCAAGGTTCAAGCTTTGTTGACCGCTTTGACGCAAACTCTTATCTCTATATGACCCGCGCCATGGATTATTTTGACATGGCTGAAGATAATGACGGTAAATTGGCCAATGCATTTTCGGGTACAAACACGCGATTCTGCCTTGTTTCATTTTCATCCGATTGGCTGTTCTCGACTGCAGAAAGTAGAGAAATTGTGCATGCGCTTAATGCAACAGGTGCATCTGTTTCCTTTGTCGAAATTGAATCTGACAAAGGTCATGACGCATTTTTGCTCGATGAACCCGAAATGGTTGCCACTGTGAGCGGATTTTTAAACTCGGCCGCCAAAGCGAGGGGAATTTAAAAATGACCCGTGAACAAAACGACAGAATTGATCTAGCCGTTATCACAAGCCTTGTGACGGAGAATGCTAAGGTTTTGGATATAGGCTGCAATGACGGCACTTTGTTAAAGATGCTCGAAAATCAAAAATCCGTCGACGGCAGAGGCATTGAGCTTTCTCAAAAAGGCGTGAACAATTGTGTGGCTCTTGGCCTATCAGTTATCCAAGGCAACGCTGATCATGACCTTGTTTATTATCCCGATAAAAGCTTTGATTTCGTAATCATATCGCAAACCATTCAAGCAACTCGGAACACAAAAACTGTTTTGGAAGAGCTGTTACGTATCGGCAAATATTGCATCGTCTCTGCTCCTAATTTCGGGCATTGGCAGATGCGTGCGCAGCTATTGGTGCAAGGTCGCATGCCGGTCACCAAGAGCCTGCCTTACAGCTGGTATGACACGCCAAACATTCACTTTTGTACCTTTGCAGATCTCAAGGATCTTTGCCATGAGGTAAATGCTGAAATAAAGTCAGTGCATGTGTTGAGTGACAAAGGACGTGATATTACCAAGATTGCGCCAAAACCTTTGTGGAACCTGTTGGCTCAACAATCCGTCCTGCTGCTTGAGAGCAAAAATTAATCACCATCATCTGTGTTGATGCGACCGGCTCTGTCATGCCCTCTCCCTAAAGTGGAAGGTTGCGGTGACAATACCGGCACGAACACACGGCGTGAGTTACGCACAGCAACCGGTATTCCCTGATATAGTTTCTTCTGCGCTTCAATAATAAGCACACCGGAAAAAATTGGCCAAAAGCGCCGCCCCATACGCTCCCAAAACGGCGAGGACTGCAAAATCGCGGCGCGTTCAGATGGTGGGAAAAACAAAGCCTCGCTTTGGCGAATGGGCGTAAAATTCGTTGCCCGCAGCAAAGAGGTGAGCTGACCTTTTGAATAAGGTTGCCCAGCGCCAAATGGCGTATGCTCAAATCGAGACCACAATCCACGACGGTGAGGTACAACGATCATAATTCGGCCATTGGGGGATAAAACGCGCCAAATTTCTTTGAGTGTCTCTTCAGGATTTTCAGTAAACTCCAATGAATGCACCATCAAGGCGCGATCAATTGATCCATCTGACAGTGGCAATTCTTCATCAAACACTAAAGATACTGCACATGGTTCATGCCGTGGCCAGGCGACTGCACCCTGCCGCGCAGGCATAAAGGCAATAGTTTGGTCTGCTTCGGCTCTAAAACGATCAAGATAAGGCAATGTATAACCAAAGCCCATTAATCGTTCTTTGCCGGTCGTCATCCATATCGCAGACAGAGCCATCGCGATCTTATTTCTTGCGCGGCGCCCCAAACGTGAATTGTAAAATTCGCGAAAATCAACGATATCTGTGTTCATAACAAAAGATGTAGGATGATCTAAGCCCAACTGCAAGGCTTGGATAACGATGAAATACCGGAGAATAAAGTGGCATCGCTTCATGGATTGACCGCAAATGAGATTATACAAACGCTGAATATGGAACCTCATCCGGAAGGTGGATATTACATCCAAACTTTTCGCGATGAACAAGGTGCTCCGCGCGGTGCCTCAACGGCGATCTATTATTTGCTAAAAAAGGGGCAAAGATCACATTGGCACAAAGTTATCGATGCATCTGAAGTTTGGCTCTGGCATGCAGGCGATGCGTTAGAGTTAAGCATTTCAGATGATGGCCACGAAACGACCCGCCATATTTTAGGCATGGATCTAAAATCTGGAGAACGGCCTCAATGCATTGTCAAAGCCAATGCCTGGCAAAGCGCTGCCCCGTTAGGTGAGTGGACGCTTGTGAGTTGCACAGTCGCACCTGGCTTTGAATTTAGCTCATTTGAAATGGCGCCACCGGATTGGAAACCATCTCAGGCGTAAATGAATCCATTAAAGTTTTGATGCGCGCACATGGACCATACCGATCTTGGTCGGAATTTTCGCCAAAACGGGCACATAGGCCTGCAATGTATCGCTTTTACCAAACCAAACTTCCATATTGTCCGAGTTCTGCAAATATTTCACAGATCGGTGTTGCGAACGATACCCGCCCTTTGGTTGGAATTTCACTTTGCAAGCAACAACGCGGCCCTTAAAACCCTTTGTTTTAAAACGCCTGTGACCTTTGTGAGCCAGCTTTAAATCAATCAAAGTTTCGCCATCAAAAATCGAAACCGTCCGCGAACAAACAGGCGAGTTAAGCGGAAAAATGAGGCTTGATATTGGATCAACAACAGCCGCAAGATCATTTTTATTCACGTCAACCCAATCCGCGGGCAAAGGTTTGCGTGGCGGAACCATTTGAGCTTTGACCACATTGCCCTTTAAATCATATTCAACGTCAAACCTGCGTGATTTTTTACCCGTTGTATAATTGATCTTATAAGACTTGGCCTGCAGATGTGTCGGACTTATCTTGCCAACCACTTTGGTATCACCGCGCGTTTTGCCAACAATATCGGCGAGCGCTGAAGATTTGATCTTACCCTGAATGGTATAATTATCGCCATTAATCTCTGTCGCAAAGTTGATTTTCGCAATTGGAAATCCATGTACTTTGATTCTGTATTCAGACGTGGCTTTGCGTGTTTCCGCCTGCGCCAATCCAACACTTAAAATAAAAGCAGTGACCAATGCTGTGACATTAAAAATCTTCGGCATGCCTTGTTAACCTGTTTCAAACAATATGAATTTTCCGCATCCAATATAGGTGCTCTATAGCTTCTTAAGTGTAATTATGGTTTTATTATGCCAGAATATGATTTTAAGTCGCAAGTTAGTCATCAAAACGCTTGACGTTTTAAACGTTTCTGACTATGAAACCGCAACTTTCCAATCGATCGTTACGAGTTGACGCGCTGGACGCGCTCATTTTGCTTGTTGGACGATCCGAGTAAAATAGGTGAATGAAATGTCTCGTACATGTGAACTAACAGCAAAAGGCGTTCTGTCTGGCAACAATGTAAGCCACGCGAAAAACCGCACACGACGCAAGTTTTTGCCAAATCTTTGTAACGTAACTTTGATGTCAGAAGCACTTAACCAGCGTTTCCGCATGCGCATTTCAGCAAACGCTCTGCGTTCGGTTGAACACCGCGGTGGTCTAGATGCATTCTTGGTTAAAGCTCGCGATGCTGAACTATCAACACGCGCACGTTTGATCAAAAAACAAATCACTAAAAAATTGGCAGAAGCTGCTTAATTCTTTTTAGATCGATTTTTCGCTGGGCAAGTCTTATCAAGGCTTGCCTTTATTTCAACTGGTGGCATCACCCAGGATAAAAAAATGCTCAATGTAAAATCTATTCTACCTTTCGTTTTTCTAATGGCGCTTATTGTTGTTGCGTCAAACTATCTCGTGCAATTCCCCGTCAATATGATGATCGGCGATTATAATCTCGCAGATCTACTCACTTGGGGTGCATTCACATATCCAATCGCCTTCCTGATCACAGATATGACCAACCGTAAATTCGGTGCAAAAAATGCGCGAGTTGTGGTGCTGGTTGGCTTTTTGATTGCAGTTGGCCTGTCCATTTGGCTCGCCACACCGCGTATCGCAATTGCTTCAGGTTCTGCCTTCTTGGTCGCGCAATTGCTCGATGTCAGCATCTTCAATTCTATGCGTAATGCAGCATGGTGGCGCGCACCACTGATCTCATCCATTATCGGTTCTGTGGTTGATACTGTGCTCTTCTTCTCCATCGCATTTGCAGGAACATTTGGCTTCCTGGGCTTTGAAGATGGATTTGCAATGGAAGTTGCACCGCTATTAGGCCTGTTTGCAGCTGAAGCGCCACGCTGGGTGTCTTGGGCATTGGGGGATTTGGGTGTGAAACTGCTTGTTGGTTTTGCAATGCTCGTACCTTACGGCGCCGCACTGCCATATCTATCAAGCAAACCGCAAACAGCTTAATCAGTTCTCGATCAATCTAAATTCGAGCAGCAAGTTTCGTTGCAAAAATGAATGATTATCATCAGACACTAAGGTCACATTTATGTGGCCTTTTTCGTCTTTGGTGATGCTCATACCTTCCATATTATCAATCTGATAACCGGCACCTGCCTCTAGCAAAACATCACCATCCACCAAGGCGCCTTTTATAATGTCAGCACCGGCAATACGTCGGATGCGCATACCAACGCCAGAAGCGATGTTAAAACGACGTTCTAGAACCAAGAGATCACCACCCGGCAGAAAGTCAGCATCTGTTATATCAAAAGGTGAATGGCGCTTTACGGTAAAAACGCCGGCCTGAGGCCCGTCTACAATCGCTGCAAACAAATTGCCTTTCTCGTCAACGCTACGCTCAGCTAAGGCAACCATAGCCCCTTTTAAAGGGCTATCACTAGGCGACACCGCAAGAGCTTCCAAACCACCATTGCGGCGAAACTCATATGCTGGAATCTGCACCGGTACATTGACATCAACAGGCGCTGACAAAACGTTATCTAATGGATAGCCGTCAATTCGTGCGTTACGCTCAAAGCTCACAAATGCCCGATCGCCTTTAATTGCCAAGCCTTCGGCATCAAACTGCCACTTATCGCGCGATGGACTGCCATTCTGATCTAAAATTGACGCAATTTGAAATGATGATACGCCCTTGGGCTGACCATCATCACCGCGATCAAGCTTACCTTTAAACCAATATCCAGTATCAGCTACTGCCAAAAATGTTGTACGATCTTCTAGAAATCGAAATCCTGATATCGCACCAACAAGATCATTGTCCGATTCAAACTCAATGCCGCCCAAAAACTTGAAACTGCCAAAAGTCGTCTCATCGGATCCAACTTTGAAATGAGATATCTGGCGCACATTGATATTTGCATTGCTTGTTTCCGCAAGGGAAGCTGTCGACAAACCTAAAGAGAGCAACAGGGACGCGATCACCGGGCGATGGATCATCTAGCTCGCCCTCCGTGCTCCACGCTTGTCTTTAGAGCTCTCTTCGCCAAAGAGTTCAGCAAGTTGATCAGTCATAGCACCAGCAAGTTCTTCAGCGTCGACAATTGTCACCGCACGACGATAATAGCGCGTTACATCATGCCCAATACCAATCGCAAGCAATTCGACAGGTGATTTTGTTTCGATCTCTTCGATCACGCCGCGCAGATGGCGCTCAAGATAATTGCCGTTATTTACTGAAAGCGTTGAATCATCCACTGGCGCACCATCTGAGATCACCATCATGATGCGGCGATGCTCATTGCGCATCAACAAGCGATTATGCGCCCAGATAAGCGCTTCGCCATCAATATTTTCTTTCAACAAACCTTCACGCATCATCAGACCCAAATTACGACGCGAACGACGCCATGGCGCATCACCAGATTTATAGATGATATGACGCAAATCATTTAGACGACCGGGAGCTGGCGCCTTGCCATCACCCAACCACTTCTCACGCGATTGGCCGCCCTTCCAAGCCTTTGTTGTAAAGCCAAGGATCTCAACTTTCACGCCTGAACGCTCGAGCGTCCGCGCCAAAATATCAGCGCAAGTTGCAGCAACAGTGATGGGGCGCCCGCGCATCGAACCAGAATTATCGATAAGCAAGGTCACAACTGTGTCGCGGAAATTTGTATCACGCTCACGTTTAAAAGATAGCGACTGTGTCGGATCGATAATAATTCTTGGCAGACGCGCTGTATCAAGATGGCCCTCTTCAAGATCAAAGTCCCAAGAGCGATTTTGTTGCGCCATCAAACGGCGTTGCAATCTGTTGGCAAGGCGTGATACCGCACCGGATAAATGCGCAAGCTGTTTGTCTAAGAAACCACGCAAGCGATCAAGCTCTTCTTCATCGCAAAGCTCTTCTGCTGTGATCACCTCATCGAATTCGGGCGTGAAGATCTTATAATCCAGCTTCTCATTTAATTCATCAAATTGCGAATCTGGGCGTTTTGTTTCACCAGGTGTTTCTGCTTCTTCATCACCATCATCAGTGAAATCATCATCAGATAATTCGGCGCCATCTTGCTCGCCTTCTTCCATCTGATCGTCAGCTGTATCATTTTCTTCAGCCGGCGCTGTGTCAGAACCTGCTTCTTCTTCCAGCTCTTCGGTATTTTGTTCTTCAGAACGCGGCTGCTCTTCTTCAGAAGAATTATCCTGCTCCTCAGGTGGTTCTTCATCACCGTGATATTCTTCCGCCACATCGAGTGACACAAGCATGTCACGCACTGAATGCGCAAACTCAGCCTGATGTTCGATATTATCCATCAAGCTATCAAGATCGCCACCAGCTTTTTCTTCAATCCAATGACGCCACAAATCGACAACACGTCCGGTTGACTTCGGTGGCTTCGCACCGGTCAAACGCTCACGCACAATAAGCGAAATTGCCTCTTCCAGCGGCGCATCTTCACGTGTTTGAATGGATGAATAATTTTTCTGATCATACTTATTTTCAAGCATGGCTGTTAGATTTTCAGCAACACCCGACATAGAAAGCGCACCGAGAGCTTCCACGCGCGCATGTTCAACCGCATCAAAGATCGCCCGGGCGTCAGCACCCTCAGGCATCATCTTTTTATGAACAAGTTCATTATGGCGCGCTTTTTTCAAAGCAATGGAATCGCCAATCCCACGAACGATTTGAAGATCTTTCAAAGTCGGGCGTTTTGGCAATTCAGGCAAACGAACGCGATCTTCAGAAATACCTGGAGGGTCCTTTGAAAACACGACCTCGAGATCTTTCTCACCAGAAATAGCGCGCACGCATCCTGCAATAGAACGCTTTATTGGTTCAGCGTCTATTTGCCCTGGAGGGTTTTTTCTCCTGTTATCGCCGCGTCCAGCTGCCATTGATCAATGCCCGTTAGCTTGCTGCACTCAATACGAGGTTCGCTGAGCTTTCTTTCAGCTCTTCGTTAAATGCACGCTGATAATGTTCTGCAACCAATGCACGCTCCAACTCGTCACATTTATTCATAAATGTGAGGCGGAATGCTGTTGCAATATCACCAAAGATCGCCGCATTTTCAGCCCATGTGATCACCGTCCGCGGGCTCATCACAGTAGACAAGTCACCTGCAATAAATGACGCACGGGTCATGTCAGCAAGGCGCACCATGCGAGAGACTTTATCTTTGCCTTCTTCGCCAGTGAAGCTTTTCACTTTCGCAAGAATAATATCTACTTCGTTGTCATGTGGCAGATAGTTCAAAGTTGTCACAATTGACCAACGGTCCATTTGCGCTTGGTTGATCTGTTGCGTGCCGTGGTAAAGACCTGTTGTATCACCCAAACCAACTGTGTTGGCTGTCGCAAACAAACGGAATGATGGATGCGGGTGAATAACCCGGCTTTGGTCAAGCAAAGTCAAACGACCAGATGTTTCCAAAATACGTTGGATCACAAACATCACGTCTGGACGACCAGCATCATATTCGTCAAACACCAAGGCCACATTGTTCTGATAAGCCCATGGCAAAATGCCGTCTTTAAATTCTGTAACCTGCATGCCGTCTTTTACGATGATCGCATCCTTGCCGATCAAATCAATCCGGCTCACATGGCTATCGAGGTTAATCCGCACACACGGCCAGTTCAAACGCGCTGCCACTTGTTCAATATGCGTTGATTTACCGGTTCCGTGATAACCGCTGACCATGACACGACGATTAAACGCAAACCCTGCCAAAATGGCCATAGTTGTATCTTTATCGAACAGATAATCAGGATCGATTTCTGGAACCTGTTCTGCGCGAGTGGAATAAGCCGGCACTTTCATGTCGGTGTCGATACCAAACAATTCGCGAACTGAAACTTCAATATCAGGCGTGTTGGCTGCTTGAGTGCTTGTATTTGTCATCTTGTCTCCGGAAAATCTCTCTGGTGCGGCTTAGCAAAACCCAGCAGATTTAAGCATTTGATAGGCTTGAATTACGTCTCTGAAACGCTCCTCAGAACCTCGATCACCGCCATTGGCATCAGGGTGATGCTTTTTGACGAGTTCTTTATATTTAGATTTGATATCATCCGATGTTGCATTGGCCTTAAGACCCAACGTGTCAAAAGCTTTTGCTTCTAGCGATTTGAGCTTACGCAAACGCGGTTCAGGCGATTTGCTGCCAGCTTCTTCAAAAAAGCCAAACGTATCATTCATGCGTGCACGAGCACCAGCACTGCCGGATGGACCTGGGTCATTTAAAGGTGAATGTTTGACCTTCTTATTCACACCCATGCCCCATGTCGGACGGTGACCAGTGAGTGCTTCTTTTTGATAACGCGCAACTTCGCTATCTGAAAGGCCATCAAAATAATTGTAACCTTTGTTGTATTGGCGCACATGTTCGGCGCAAAATTTGAAATATTTGCCTTCCGCATTGCGACCTACAGGCGCTTTATGCTCGCCCTTTTTATCACAACCATCCCACTGGCACATCGACTCCTGCTCTTTAACTTTCGCAGAACCCTTCTTTGTGCCTTTAGGCTTAGTTCTAATAGAATCGAAATATTTGGAATCAAGTTTCATATTTTAAATACAACAACGTTCTAGAAATAAATATTTAGCTCTTGATAGATGAATCATCTATCAGTCGAATATATAACGGTCCTGAGTAACCCGAATAGCTGCAAATTTCCATAGAGCAATTGCATTTTTTCGAGAGTAAGGGCGTATACAGACTAATAAGGATTCCGCCATGTCGTTGCAAGACACAATCGAAACTAAACTGCGTTCGAATTTCAACATTGTTGAAATGAATGTCATTAATGAAAGTCATTTGCATGCAGGCCATCAACCAAGTTTTGATGGTACCGGAGAAACGCATTTCAGAATTCAGCTCGTTGCATCCGAATTTGAAGGTCAAACTCGGGTCAATCGCCATCGTGCAATCAATGAACTTTTAAAGCCCGAATTGGATGCAGGATTGCATGCGCTTGCTTTAGAACTCAACGCGCCTGACGAAGCCAAACGCTGGTGAAATCATCAAACAATTGTTTGCGATGCAGGACGTAAGCTGAGTTTGGTAATGCGGTTTTTCGAACGCTTGAGCACGATAAAACGCATACCATGGAAGGTAAACGCTTGTTTTTCCTCAGGAATAATCTGACTTTCGTGGATAACAAGACCCGCCACAGTCGTTGCGTCTTCATCAGGTAACGACCAATCAAAGGCACGGTTTAAATCGCGCACCGGCACAGAGCCATCAACGATCACAGAACCGTCTGCCTGCTGGCTCACACCTTGCACATCCAGATCATGTTCGTCGGCAATTTCACCCACGATCTCTTCCAAGATATCCTCAAGAGTGACCAAGCCTTCAAACTCACCATATTCATCAATGACGATGGCCACATGCGCTTTGCGTCGTAAGAAAGCGTTGAGCTGGTCCTTAAGATTTGTCGCATCTGGTACAAACCAAGGTTTTTGCGCAATCTTCATAATATCAATATTTGAGACTTTGTTGTCTGCAGCCGCGAGCGCACGCAGTAAATCTTTCGCATGAATAACGCCAATAATGTTGTTTGGCTCGCCCCGCCATACTGGAACGCGCGTATAGGGACTTTCCAAAATCGTCTTCACATTATGCGCTGTTGTATCATCTGCATTAAGCATTTGAACCGAAGTTCTGTGCACCATCACATCAGATACTTCCAAGTCACCCAGATCGAGCACACCGCCCAAACGGTCTCTATCAGCCTTAACCACAGACCCCTCACGGTGCAGCAAATCCACCGCACCGCGGATCTCTTCCTGCGGTGATAACATGGACGCATCGGATGCAAGGCTGACACCAAAAATACCAAGGATTGCGCGCACAAGCGCATTGATCAATGTCGATAGCGGACCAACCAGAAGCACAAAGGGTCGAATGATTGGCGCGACAAACATCGCAAATTTATCTGGTGTTGAGATCGCCCAGCTTTTTGGCAAGACTTCCGCAAACACCACCAATGCAGCCGTCATGATTAATGTTGCAAAGACAACTCCAGATTCGCCAAAAATCGAGAGGAGCATACTTGTTGCCAATGATGATGCCAGGATATTAACGAGATTGTTGCCGATCAACAAAGCACCGATGAGACGGTCACGCCGTTCGATAAGCTTATTAACGATCCCTGCTCGCTGCTCGCCATTATTCTCAAAGGAATGCATGCGCGCACGCGATACCGCTGTCAGCGCAGTTTCTGATCCAGAGAAAAACCCAGATAGACAGATAAGAAAAATAATCGTTGCAAGTATCACCCAATTCTCAGTGATAAATTGCAAAAAAGCATCAAGCATTACGGCTCTCTTCGATAAAGCGCCAAACCTCATTTGCTGGCACATTGTTAGCGACAAAGGATTTACCAACCCCTTTTGTCAGAATGAAGGTCAATTCACCACGTGAGACCTTTTTATCCTGAGCAATATGTTCCATCAGTATATCGGTAGAGGGAAGGTCTCCGTCAATATCATTTATCGAAATTGGTAAACCAACTGCTTTAAGGTGTTTCGCAACACGAGCGCCATCATCAGGGCTGCACAAATTCATACGCGCAGAAAACTGATGTGCAAGCACCATGCCGATCGACACACCTTCGCCATGCACCAATCGTTTACTGTCATAATTTGTTGCCGCTTCCAACGCGTGACCAAATGTATGACCCAGATTCAACAAAGCGCGCGAACCATGCTCAAATTCATCCGCAGCAACGACATCGGCCTTAGCGCGACAACTTGTGGCAATGGCGTGAATGCGCTCAGGCCCACCGTCAAAAATGCCTTGCCAATTATTCTCAAGCCAATCAAAAAAGTCCGGACGGTCAATCAAACCATATTTAGCAACTTCAGCATAACCAGCGCGCATTTCGCGCGGTGACAAAGTGTCGAGTGTATTTGTGTCGACCAGCACCAATTGCGGCTGATGGAATACGCCAACCAAGTTTTTACCAGCAGACGTATTAATGCCTGTCTTGCCGCCAACGGAAGAATCCACCTGAGCTAAAAGACTTGTCGGAATTTGAATAAATTTCATTCCACGACGAACAATCCCAGCCGCAAAACCGGTTAGATCACCAATCACACCACCGCCCAGCGCAATCACCGCATCACCGCGCTCAAGCTTACACTTTAAAATATGGTCGCAAGCAGCTTCCATATTCTCATAGCTTTTCGTTTTTTCACCCGGCTTCAAGACGAGAGGGTCGATGTCAATCCCCACTTGTTGCAAGCTTTCGGTCAAAGGCACCAAATAATTTGCGGCCACGGTTTCATCAGTAATCACCGTAGCTTTTGCACCTGGCAGTCGTTTTGCAATCTCAGCACCGGCATCAGCCATCAATCCACGGCCAATTAAAATGTCATAAGAACGATCACCTAATGAAACCGTGACACATTCTCCATTGATATTTTCATCTGACATTTAAATGGTAACCTTTTGTTTCGTAGCGATGATATCGCCACTTTTTTCAATCATCTTTGCAGCATCAAAAGCCACATTCTGCTTAGGTGCATTGCGAGACTTTACCGAAATATCCGCAAGGCGGTAAATCGGATATCGTTCGTCCATCAAATCGCGCAGGATTTTCTGCGGATTAGGCTGCTGCAACAAAGGCCGGGTCGAACGCTTGGAAACACGCGCCCAGAGCACGTCATAATCAGCATTGAGCCAAAGCGATAAAGCGCTTTGCAAAATGTTCTCCCGCGTCTCATCATTCATAAACGCGCCACCGCCGGTAGACACAATCTGCGGGCCATCTTGCAAAACACGTTTCACAACGCGCGATTCAAGCGCTCTAAATTCAGGTTCGCCATATTGCGCAAATATCTCAGTGATAGGCATTTGTGCGGCGGCAACAATCTCGTCATCGGTATCGACAAATGGAAGACCAGTATATTGCGCGAGCAATTTGCCAATCACTGATTTTCCAGCGCCCATAAGTCCAACAAGCACAAGATTACGATCGCCCAGCGCTATACGCGCGGCGTCACCGGCCTCTTTCAACTTGCTTTCAGAAACTGCTGCCAATTTATTTGCTCCAATTTTCCCCTCTCCTATCATGCACCATGCCTTTAACGTCAAGGGGAATTGCAACGATTTTACCGCTAGAGCGATAAAATCAAACCTTGCAGATTTGCGATAAGTTCCATAAAAACGAGTAGGTTTTCATAATTCAGGACTATCTTAACTTGCCATCGCTTTTCAGATTGTTGTTTGCCATCGGAATTATCGTTGGAATCTGCTATGGCACCATGTACGCGCTGGTGGAATTTGTTGAACCAAAAGATCGGGAAGTTACGGTCCGCGTCCCGAGCGAAAAACTCTATAAAGACTAATGAAACGAGATCTCAGCGCCGCACATCTTGAAGCATTCTTAGAGATGATGATCGCTGAACGCGGTGCGGCCGACAATACAATTGAATCTTACCAACGTGATCTAACTGAAATTGCAAATTTTCTAATTGATCGGAATTCCAGTTTAACCCGCGCGACTTCGGATGATATAAAAGCCTATCTCAAACAGATGTCCGACCAGGGTTATGCTGCATCCTCGCAATCGCGGCATTTATCATCGATGAAACAGTTTTATCGGTTTTTACATGATGAAGGCATCTTAGATGATGACCCGACTGGGATCATCGATGCACCAAAGTCAGAATTAAAACTACCTAAAACACTGTCTGAGGATGAAGTCGGACAATTGCTTGATCTTGCCGAAGCGCAGACAAAAACGGCAAAAACTGACAAGGAACTGATCGCAAAAACCAGATTTCGAGCTTTGCTTGAATTGCTGTATGCAACGGGTATGAGGGTGAGCGAACTCGTTGCCCTGCCCGCAGGCGTTCTAAAACGCAACGAGCCTTTTCTCATTATCAGAGGCAAAGGGAATAAAGAACGCTTGGTACCAATATCAGAGGCGGCAAAGGCAGCGTTAGCAGATTACGTATCTGCGGTCGAAGCGCATAACGCCAAACAAAAAGCGCAGGAGCAATCACCATTTTTGTTTCCCGCAAATTCAAAAAATGGATTTCTTGCAAGGCAAGTCTTCGCTAGAGAGCTTAAATCCATCGCATCTCAGGCAGGAATTGACACTGATAAAGTTTCACCTCACGTGCTTCGACATGCTTTTGCTTCACATTTACTCTCCAATGGTGCTGATTTGCGTGCTGTACAAGAGCTTTTGGGCCATTCTGACATTTCAACCACCCAAATTTACACGCATGTTTTGGATGAAAGGCTGAAAAAGCTTGTCAATGAGCATCATCCCCTTGCCAAAACGCACAAAAAGTTTGATTAGAACTAAAAATCGTGTGAGAAGCAGCTTCTCCTTGATTATGCCGTGTTTGGGCTTACATAGAGACTTAAATTTTAAACTATTGTGCTTGGCGTTGTTCTAATATGCATCATTATCTTGATTTCGAAAAACCAATCTCTGATCTTGAAGGTCAGATTAGAGAATTAAAAACACTTTCTGGCAAAGAAGAAGGTGTGGACACAGCGGACGAAATCGAGCGATTGGAAATTCGTGCCAGCGAAGCCATGGGTGAGATTTATGCCAAACTTAATCCTTGGCAAAAGACACAAGTCGCGCGCCATCCTGCACGACCACACTTTATCGATTACGCATCCAAGCTGTTTACTGAATTCACTCCCCTTGCTGGTGATCGTAAATTTTCAAACGACGAAGCGATCCAATCGGGCCTAGCCCGATTTGACGGCCAAGCCGTTGCTGTGATCGGACATGAAAAAGGTAACGACACTCAATCGCGCATCAAACATAATTTTGGTAGCGCCCGTCCTGAAGGATACCGCAAGGCCATTCGCGTTATGGAAATGGCGGATCGCTTTGATCTTCCCGTCATCACATTGGTTGACACAGCGGGTGCTTATCCAGGCGTGGGCGCAGAAGAACGTGGTCAGGCAGAAGCCATCGCCCGTTCAACTGAAATGTGCTTAAAGCTGAGCGTTCCTATTGTCTCCGTCGTCATTGGCGAGGGCGGTTCGGGCGGTGCGATTGCGATCGCGGTCGGCAACAAAGTTTATATGCTGGAACATTCAATCTATAGCGTGATTTCACCGGAAGGCGCCGCTTCTATTTTGTGGCGCGACGCTGCGCGTGCAAAAGATGCTGCAACCAACATGAAAATCACAGCACAGGATCTGAAAGAACTCGGCATTGTCGACGGCATCATTTCTGAACCAATCGGCGGTGCGCATCGCGAACCTGCAACGGTCATTGATGGTGTACGTGACGTGATCAAATCATCCTTGGCGGATCTTGCAGGCAAATCACGCGAAGAGCTAAAACAACAACGCCGCGAAAAGTTTTTAGCGATCGGCCGTAATTTGGGCTAATTTTTACGTCATTTCGCCTATGGGCCGGGCCTATGCGCGAGAAATTGCTGATCACAATCTGTTTATCTGCATTTTTAAACCAAGCATGGTAAGGTTTTAAAAACCATCATAATGGTATGAGTAATCAACTTGATAACTTAAATTGTGACGCGGACAAGAATGACAGTTTCTAATGTTAAATGGGTTGTATTGGCAGCAAGCTTAGCGCTCGCGGGATGTAATGATACGCTCACATCCGTTGCCAATAAAGCTGAACACCCACTTCCGGATAAACTCGTCAAGAAAATGAAGGCGCAGGGCATGACCTCGCGCTCGCCTATTTTGATGCGCATTTTCAAAGAAGAAAACACACTCGAAATTTGGAAGCAAAAGCCAAATGGACGTTATGAGATTGTCACCAATTACGGCATTTGCAAGTGGTCAGGCCATCTAGGTCCAAAGTTTAAAGAAGGTGATCGTCAGGCGCCTGAAGGATATTACAGTATCCGCAAGCATCAGATGAACCCCAATTCAAGTTACTATCTGTCATTTAATATGGGATTCCCCAACAGTTTTGACCGCGCACATGGACGCACCGGATCAAACTTGATGGTGCATGGCGCATGTTCATCTGCGGGCTGCTATTCCATGACCGATGAACAGGTACTCGAGATCTTTGGTTTTGCGAGAGACGCATTTAAAGGCGGTCAAGAAGCCTTCCAAGTACAAGCCTTTCCATTCCGCTTAACACCTGAAAATATGGCCCGTTATAAGGATCACAAAAGTTTTGATTTCTGGAACCAGATCCGCGAAGGCTATGATCATTTTGAAATCACTAAACGTCCGCCAAAAGTGGATGTTTGCGAAAAGCGCTATGTGTTTAACCAGACAGCGACAGATGGTGGGAGATTCCACGCAACGTCCGCCTGCCCTGAAATGTCTCAGCCTCAGTCTTTGCAATTCGCTTATGCCGCCTATCAGAAAGATTATGACGAGAGATTTGCAGCGGCCGTTGCCAAGCTGGAAGCTGAAAAAACACGTGAAAAAGAGCAGGAAGTTGCCAAAATCGCTGCTGAAGCGCGCGCTCAAGAACGTGCCATTTTAGCTGAAAAGCGTTCTGAAAATGTCAGACAAACATTGGCGCCTGTAACATCATTATTCTCGCGCCAAACAAGAACCGATACGCAAACTGGCAATACGTTATCGGCCAATCTTTATAAATCCAATGCGCCAACCGTGCAGCCAAGTGCAAACACGCAAGTTGCAGCACCTTCTGCACAACCTTCAGTGCCGGTGCCAACACTCGTCGTTGATGACACGAATACTGTTGCAGAAAATAACGCCAATCCAAGATGGAAATTTTGGAAGCGCAACGCCAACAATCAGTAATTAAAATTACATGCAAGAACTTGATCTTAAGGGCCTTAGATGCCCACTTCCGGTGCTGCGTTTAAGACGTTACCTGCGTGATCATGTTAAAATTGGTGAGCAAGTTCAGGTCTTTACCACAGATCCAATGTCTCAGATCGACATTCCACACTATTGTAATGAGTTTGATCAAAAACTAATTTCGCAGGAAGCCGCGGATAACGGCCACGTTTTTATCGTCGAAAAACATAGTGAAGTTATTACGCCTTCATAAAGTGACCATTCTTTAAAACCCAAGCATCTTTTCAATCTCAACAGATGTCAGGCTTTGTTCGTCCCTTAATGCGCGAAGTGACGTATCTTGATTGCTTTTAGATAGTTTTCGACCATCCTCATCAAAAATAAGTTTGTGATGCAGATAAAAAGGCTGCGGTAATCCAAACAGCTTCTGAAGCAATCTATGCACAGACGTTGATTGATATAAATCCATGCCTCTTACGATAAGATCAATGTCTTGTTCCGCATCATCTACGACCACAGATAAATGATAGCTTGTGGGCACATCTTTTCGCGCCATGATCACGTCACCCCATGCGGCGGGATCTGCTTTGACTATAGAGGGATTAAACTCGAAATCATATTCCGTCCAGGTCAGGTCATCACCCGCCATAGAGATGGCTTTTGCCATATCCAAGCGCCAGGTAAATGCTTCACCATCCGTCGCACGCTGATCAGATACAGCCATTGATAATTGCCTACAAAGATCAGGATAAATTGGCGCGCCATCGGGATCACAAGGCCAATCACACCCCGTTTTGCTTTGATATGCTTGTGCAAAAGCTTTGATCTCTTTGCGAGATAAAAACGCACGATAGACAAGTTGTTGTTCAATCAGCCAATCGAGTTTTTCTTTATAAGCTGGAAACCGATCGGATTGATGCATGACAGGTTTTGGCCAAATTAAACCCAGCCATTTAAGATCTTCATAAATCGCCTCAACATATTCAGGCCGTGATCGCGTTTGATCTATATCTTCCATTCGCACTAAAAACTCAGCACCAATATCTGCGCAGATTTTTCCATTGAGCAAAGCCGAATAGGCATGACCTAAATGAAGATATCCATTTGGGCTGGGGGCAAATCGCAATCTATGAAACAGCTCTTTTGACATCTAACCTCTATGCCACGAGAAACTCTCGCAGTCACCCGTCAAAACCTGTAAGATTTTTATCATGAACGATCGCATAAAAAACGAATCAGATATCGAATTTGGCTTACTAAAACTTGCCAAACTTGATTCAACGCTTGCGCCGATTATAAATTCGACCAAACAGGTGCCGCTCAGATTATCAAAAGGTGGTGTTGAAGGACTTGCAAAAATTGTTACCTCTCAACTCATTTCTCGTGCTGCCGCAACAGCGATTTGGGAGCGGATAGAATTAGAACTTGGCGAGGTCAGCGCTGCAAATATTTTGGATCGAAGTGAAGACGATCTGATGACACTTGGCCTGTCGCGCGCGAAGGCTAAAACCTTCAAAAATATCGCCATCGCTTCGAATGAAGGTGATGTAAATTTTAATGATCTTAGCAGCATGGATGCTGATAAGGCTTTGAAAGAACTCATGTCTTTGAAAGGTATTGGCCGATGGAGCGCTGAGATATATCTCATGTTTTGTTGCGGCCATTGGGATTTTTTCCCCGCAGGTGACATTGCACTTCGCAGCGCTGCTGGCGACATTTATTTTGCCGGAAATAGGCCGGATGAAAAAGAATTGCGTATGCTTGCAGAGCGTTGGTCACCCTATAAAAGCATCGCAGCGCGCCTGCTCTGGCGCTACTATGCAGACATGAAAAACAGGGAAATTTTGCCCTTATAATTTCCAGATAAAATCCGACATAATTTTAGCACGGGAAAATATGTAATAACCCTTCACAAGATCGTCACATATTGCATAGTATAAACCCAACATGTTGTGTAGTTTAGGAGAAGAGTGTGACGATTGCCGTTTCGCCTCAATCCCTGCCAGCACTGGTGCTGAATGCGGATTACAGGCCTCTGAGTTACTACCCCTTGTCATTATGGTCATGGCAAGATGCGGTCAAAGCCGTTTTTTTGGACCGCGTTACGATCATCGCTGAATATGAGCATGCAGTTTCATCGCCCAGTTTTTCGATGAAAGTGCCAAGTGTTGTGTGCTTAAAAAACTATATTAAACCACCTGAATATCCGGCCTTTACCCGGTTTAATGTGTTCCTGCGCGATAAGTTTGAATGCCAATATTGCCACTCAAAGGATGATTTGACTTTTGACCATGTCATCCCGCGTCGATGTGGCGGGCAAACAGAATGGGAAAATATTGTCGCTGCATGTTCACCTTGCAACTTGAAAAAGGGCGGCAAAATGCCAAAAGATGCCAAGATGCATCCACAACAGGCGCCCTATCGCCCCACTATGCATGATCTGCATAAAAATGGCAGACTATTTCCACCCAACTATTTGCATGAAAGCTGGATGGATTTTCTTTATTGGGATTCTGAACTTCAGCCCTAATTAGACGCGTCTGAAGGCCAATCTGATCGTAAAGAATGCAAGAATTGCGCTGGCAATCACGTTCCATCCTGCAAAGGACAGACCTAAAAAGCGGCCCGCGGCTTGATCACAAGATGGTGGTCTCTTTGCGTTAAGGTCACCCAACAAATTTGACGCATCAAGTGACAGCCCATCAGCAACGGTGGTGCACGATTCAGGGCCAGGCCACCAACCCCATTCAACACCGGAATGGAAGCTGCCAAGATAAACGCCATAAACCATCAATAGGCCAGCAATCAAAATAAGACCGCGAGTGAAGATGGCGGGTTTGACAAAGATTGCAGTGAAACCTGCGACCAACATGACGGGAATTCCGACATAATATGGCATACGTTGTTCTAAACATAAGGCACAAGGAATAAAGCCGCCTATATGCTCAAAAGCAAGTGCGGATCCCACGACCAAAGCCATGAGAATTGCCCCATAAAATGTCACCTTTTTATGATCTGCGAGAAGTGGTGTTGTTAACGCCTTAATCGGCGACGCATTATCAGACATAAAGCCCCCTAAAATAAAAACTTAACTGCGTACAACCCGCCAAACAATAATATTAAGAATAAGGCAAAAAGGAGGCCGAGATATTTTTCAATAAACAAACGGATCGGTTCGCCAAATTTGCGCAAAAGAAACGCAACCAAAAAGAAACGCGCCGAACGTCCAATAATGCTAACAATCGTAAATGTAAGAAGATTTAATCCTGTCACACCTGAGAAAATCGTCAGAACTTTATAGGGAAAAGGTGTCACTGCCGCGAATAAAACACCCCAACCGCCGTAAGTATTATACCATTCAGAGACCTTATCAAAACTATCAGCTTTACCGTAGAGTTCTAAAACATATTTGCCGATTGTCTCATATAAGAACATGCCAATGGCGTAACCCAAAAAGGCACCTAAAATAGAAAATAAAGTACAAATAAAAGCTATTCGTACCCATTTGTCAGGACGTGCAATGACCATCGGAATAAGGATAACATCTGGTGGGATCGGAAATACCGAGCTTTCTAAAAATGAAACGCCTGCCAGCCCTTTTTCCGCGTGTTTGGTACCTGCAAGTGACATAGTCCAATCATAAAGTCGACGTAGCATATTTATCCGATCAATCTTTGTTCAATGATGTTGCAATCACACATGTCTGTAAACGCTTCTTGCGGCAATACAACAATAACTTTGAAAAAGTCTTACAAATTGCCTATATCCAACACATAATGAGTTTTATGGAATATAAAAGATGCCGCCTGAACTGCCTTTATCAACCGAAGAATTACATAGTGAAATTAATGCGTTAAATAAGGAACTCACCCGGCTCAACCAGCATAGATATATCAAGCTGCATAATTCCATTCCGAAAATGCTTGGATTTCAATTTATAAGAGGTTTGGCATTTGGATTAGGCTCTGTGTTGGGTGCAACAGTTTTAGTTTCTATATTGGTATATTTTCTCGCCCAGATCGATTTTATCCCCATTATTGGTGAATGGGCACAGGAAATTTTGATCGCAATTAAGCCTGAAGGCTAAGCGTTTTCAAGACGATGTAAATTTAAGCAAAAATTTCAGCTATTTCCTATTGCGTATCTGAAATCCATATAGTACATCGCACCTAGGGCCTCCCTGGCGGAACTGGTAGACGCGTTGGATTCAAAATCCAATTCCTAACGGAGTGCCGGTTCGATTCCGGCGGGAGGTACCAAATT
>JAHDFS010000092.1 GCA_020628035.1 Rhizobiaceae bacterium | reverse complement strand
AGCCTTATAAAATCAAAGGCAAATGGTATTATCCAAAAGAAGATTTCAACTATGACAAAGTTGGCATGGCGTCTTGGTATGGACCAAATTTCCATGGCCGTTTAACTGCCAATGGTGAAATCTACGATCAAAACCATTTATCTGCAGCACATCCAACATTTCCATTGCCAAGTTATGCCCGTGTAACCAACCAGGCAAATGGCAAATCTGTGATTGTGCGCGTCAATGATCGTGGTCCATACGCTCATGGACGGATTATCGATTTATCATCTCGCGCGGCTGACACTTTGGGAACGAAAGCCAAAGGTGTTGCCAAAGTGCGGGTTCAATATATTGGCCGAGCACCATTGCATGGCCAAGACATGGCATATTTGAGCTCGTCATATCGTGAGAACGGGCAGGGCATTATTGGCAAAAGCACTCAGTTTGCGTCCAATATATTCAAGTCCAAGCCAAAAGTTGTGAAACCAACTGCAGTTGCGGTCAACAACACTCCGGTTGCAAGAGCGCCACGTCGCGATCTGCTGACAACCATCGCTGGACCAAAGGTTTATGTGCCATCTGCTGAAGTTACGGGCACAGTTCAACCCGTTGCAGCAACAGCGCTTATCGCGACGCCTTCAAAAACACCTGATTTCGATAAGCCGGTTGTTCTATCGGCAGCGGATAAAGATGAACTTTTGAAAAAGAAGCTAATCAAAGCCAAGCTTTTACAAAAGTATAAGTTACGTAAAACCAACTAATCTGCTTCAAAACTCTCGCATTTGATGTATAACAGCAATCCGTAAATTGCTCGTGGTCATGCATTCATGTGGGAGATTTTTTGGTGTTCGCCGTCCTAAACACATCCAAACAAGCGCTTATAATTTTTGTTGCGTTGTTTTTGATGACGTCTTCCGTCTTTGCGGTCGATTTTTCCACCAAAGCAAAACAAGCTTATCTTATCGATGCACGCACAGGCACGGTGTTGTTTGCAAAAAATGAAAATGATCTTATCCCACCGGCATCTCTTGCAAAAATCATGACGATGGAAGTTGTTTTTGATGCGCTCAAAAAAGGGGAGATCACCCTAGAGGATCAGTATAACGTTTCTGAACATGCTTGGCGCACAGGTGGTGCTCCGTCTCGCACGTCAACAATGTTTGCAAGTTTAGGTTCAGATATTCGCGTTGAGGATCTTATTCGGGGTGCTATCGTGCAATCAGGCAACGATTCCTGCATTATATTGGCAGAAGGTATGGAGGGCAGCGAAGAAAAGTTTGCAAAACGCATGACTGATCGCGCACGTGAACTGGGGCTTGCAAAGAGCGTTTTTGCCAATCCAACTGGATTGCCCCATCCCGAAGCGCAAGTGACGATGAAGGAATTGGTGCATCTTGCCCAACATATATACAACACCTATCCTGATTTTTATAAATATTATGCCGAGACAGAATTTACCTGGAACCGCATCCGCCAACTTAATCGAGCGCCTTTGTTAAACGCCGGTATCGGTGTTGATGGCTTAAAGACAGGATTTACCGAAGCATCGGGATACGGCATTGTCTCGTCAATTGAGCAAAATGGTCAGCGCTTGTTTTTGGCCATGAGCGGAATGAAAGATCAAAAGCAGCGGATTTCTGAAACCAAAAAGATTTTAGAATGGGGCCTTCGACACTTCCAACCCAAGCTGATTTTTGAAGATGGTGAAACCATTGGTTCTGCATCCGTTTATGGCGGTGAGGGCGGTAAGGTTGATCTTGTTACCAAAGGCGATGTCGATATTCTGCTCGGCGTTGGTAACAATGAGCGCTTAAAAGCAAGAATCGCTTATAATTGGCCATTGGCAGCACCCGTTAAAAAAGGTGACGAAGTCGCTGAGATCCGTATATGGGTGGGCGAAACGCTAAGCCGCACGGCTCCGCTTTATGCGGCTTCGGATGTTGAAGCAGGGCCTTTGCACCGCAGAGCGTGGGACGCTTTTAAAGAAATGCTTTTATTCTGGTTATAAAAGATCATTTTAAGCAAAAACAAGATGATATTTTTGCGGTTCTATTTTTCGTTTATTTCCTATAACTTGAGCTGAGTTTTTAACGTGAGTCTGATGAGATTAGTTCAGTCGCAATGCAAGTGCCAGGCGGTGTAATTGAAGATGTATAAAGGTCGCTTTATTACTTTCGAAGGTGGTGAAGGCGCAGGTAAATCAACCCAAATAAAACTGATCGCGGAAACGCTGGAAAAACTCGGCTACGAAGTTGTTGTAACAAGAGAGCCTGGTGGCTCTGTCGGTGCAGAAGCTACACGCCATGTTTTGCTATCGGGAGCAGCAGAAGAATTTGGTGTTCGCATGGAAGCTTTTTTATTTGCATCTGCACGCAGTGACCATGTTGAAGAAGTAATACGTCCAGCTGTTGAAGCGGGAAAAATTGTTCTTTGCGACCGCTTTGCAGATTCAACCCGCATTTATCAAGGTGTCACTGGCAATATCGAAGCTACATTGCTTAAAAACCTTGAGCGTGTGGCTGTTAACGGCATGACGCCTGATTTAACAATTATCATCGATGTACCGGCTGAAATTGGTATGGCGCGCGCTACTGATCGCAGCGCAGGCCAGGAACTGGACCGATTTGAAAAAGAAGAACTCGCTACCCATGAATTGCGCCGCAACGCGTTTTTAGAACTGGCCAAAGAAGAACCTATTCGTTGTACGGTGGTTGACGGTCTTGGTGATGTGGAAGATATCGCCGATAATGTGTTCAAAGCTGTCGAAATGGTATTGCCATTGTTGCCTTCGCAGAAAAAATCAGGTGACAAAGGGTCAGCGCAGAAGAAGAGCAATTCTGCATGAGTGATGTCATCGATGGGGCTATTCCTCCCAAAGAAAACACCAAACTGTTTGGCCATGCGTCAAGCGAGAGCTTTTTAGCGAGCGCATATAAAACCGGTAAAGTTCATCACGCAATATTGCTCGAGGGGCCTCAAGGTATCGGCAAAGCGACACTTGCGTTTAAATTTGCCAATCATGTTCTAAGCCACCCCGAGTTTGAACAGGCCCCTGAAAGCCTTGCTGATCCGGATGAAGAAAGTCCGGTTTATAAACAGATCGCTGGTGGCGCATCACATAATCTAATGCATATTAAATGCGAAACAGATCCCAAAACGGGCAAAGTTAAATCTGCGATTACCGTTGACGATATTCGGAAAACCGGCCGCTTTTTTTCTCAAACATCTGGTTCGAACAATTGGCGTATAGCCATTATTGATGTTGCAGATGATTTAAATCGATCCGCCGCAAATGCCATTTTGAAAATATTAGAAGAGCCACCCAAGCGTGCTTTGTTTTTGGTCTTGTCCCATTCGCCGGGCCGATTGCTTCCCACCATCCGCTCAAGATGTTTGTCTATCAGGCTCAAACCGCTAGAGGATGAGCCATTAGAGGCTGCTCTGAGCCATTTAGATGCATTAAGGGACTTGGATCAGGATAATATCAAGCAATTATTGCATTTATCTGATGGTTCGGTTTCGCGCGCACTGACTGTGCTTAATTACGGTGGTGCTGAGCTTATTCAAACTTTCAATGAAATCATTGCGCCCAATAGCAATGTCGAACGCAAGACCGTTCATAAACTTTGTGAAAGCCTGGCTGCTCGCGATCAAGATGTAAGTTATCATTTCTTTGTAGAGCACATGATTGGCCATGTGATGAATTTAGCCAAAGAAGCGGCAAATTCTGCTCACATGCGAAAAGCATCGCAACTTGCTGAATTGTCCAATCAGCTGACAAATCACAAGCTTGAATCAGATACGTATAATCTTGACCGAAAACAGACCCTACTTACGCTCTTTTCAATGATTGAAGCTGCGCAATAAGTTTACAAAAAGGTTGCGCTCAGGCATAGCCATTATAAGAGTTTTGACTTAAAGAGCCTCTATCACTTTCAAGAACTATTGAATCTCAGATTGAATGAACATGACCGACACAAATCGTTACTACATCACGACTGCAATTTCCTATCCCAATGGCGCACCACATATTGGTCATGCCTATGAGCTAATTGCGACTGATGTCATGGCGCGCTTCCAGCGTTTAGATGGCAAAGATGTGTATTTTCTAACGGGCACAGATGTGCATGGTCAAAAGATGCTGCAAACGGCAGAAAAGCTTGGCATTACGGCTGCAGAGCTGGCTGCAAAGAATTCAGCAGAATTTGAAAAAATGGCTGAGATCTTAGGTGCTTCTAACGACGATTTCATTCAGACAAGCGAAGAACGTCATTATAAAGCGAGCCAAGAGATTTGGCGGCGTATGGAAGCCAATGGCGATATCTATCTCGATAGCTATTCAGGTTGGTATTCTGTTCGTGATGAAGCATATTATCAGGAAGATGAAACAGAAGTTCGCGAAGATGGCGAACGCTATGGGCCTCAGGGCACAATCGTTGAATGGGTCGAAGAAGAAAGCTATTTCTTTCGCTTGTCAAAATACGAAGATATTTTGCTGAAATATTACGAAGACCATCCTGAGTTTATTGGCCCGAATTCACGCCGAAATGAAGTGATTTCATTTGTTAAGTCTGGCCTGAAAGACCTCTCCATTTCACGCACGACCTTTGATTGGGGTGTGCCGGTGCCTGGTAATGATAAGCACGTGATGTATGTTTGGGTCGATGCATTGACCAATTATATCACCGGTGTTGGCTTTCCAGATGAGAAGGATGCGAAATGGGATTTCTGGCCTGCAAGTGCACATATCATTGGAAAAGATATCATTCGCTTTCATGCCGTCTACTGGCCAGCATTTTTAATGTCTGCAGGTATCGATTTGCCAAAACGCGTATTTGCACACGGCTTCTTGTTTAACAAAGGCGAGAAGATGTCCAAATCTACCGGCAATGTTGTTGATCCTGCATCATTGGTTGAAGATTATGGACTTGATCAAACGCGTTATTTCTTTATGCGTGAAGTACCCTTTGGCAATGACGGAAGTTATAGCCACGAGGCAATCGTTAATCGTGTGAACTCAGATCTTGCGAATGATCTTGGAAACTTAGCGCAACGTTCCTTGTCGATGATTGGCAAAAACTGCGAGGCAAAGGTTCCTGTGTGTGGGGACTTATCTGATGAAGATAAGGAGATCCTATCGCAAGTCGATGGTCTTCTTGAAGTCTCTCGCAAAGCCATGGAAACGCAGGCTGTGCACCAATATGTTGGTTCTGTGTTTGCATGTGTGTCAGAAACAAACCGCTATTTTGCCTCTCAAGAGCCATGGGCGCTTAAAAAGACAGATCCTGCCCGTATGAATACAGTGCTCTATCTGACTGCTGAAATCATTCGCCAGGTTGCGATCTTATCTCAAGCCGTGATGCCGACGTCAGCAGGCAAGCTGCTCGATCTGCTTGCAGTTAGCGAAGACAATCGTTCCTTTACGCAACTGGGCGAGGCGGGCCGCTTGGTTGCTGGAACTGATTTACCAAAACCTTCTGGCGTTTTCCCGCGCTATGTCGAACAGGAAAGTAACGCCTAGACCATGTCTGCAGAACGCCTGTTAATCGATAGCCATTGCCATCTAGATTTTGAACAGTTTGATGAAGATCGGGATGCATTAATCGCGCGCGCGGAAGAAGCTGGTGTCAGTAAGATGGTGACGATCTGCACGCGCATTAAAAAGTTTGATCAGGTTAAAGCTGTCGCGGAAAAATATGAGAATGTCTTTTGCTCCGTTGGCACGCATCCGCTGAATGCTGGCGAAGAACCTGATATCCCTTATGAGACATTGCTTGAACTATCGCAGCATCCAAAATGCGTTGCGATCGGTGAGGCGGGTCTTGACTATTACTATGACAATGCACCGCCTGAAGTGCAAGAAAAAGTCATGCGTAATCATATATGGGCCGCAAGAGAAACCGGCTTGCCGCTTGTCGTGCATTCACGCAGCGCCGATGAACATATGATCGCTATTTTGCAGGATGAAAGCACAAAAGGTGCCTTTCCATTTATTCTGCATTGTTTCTCATCTGGGGCAGAATTGGCAAGAATTGGCGTTGAGCTTGGTGGCTATGTGTCATTTTCGGGCATTGTAACGTTCAAAAAGTCAGATGAATTGCGCGCCATCGCCAAATCCGTGCCGCATGATCGTTTGCTGGTTGAAACCGATGCGCCATATCTTGCACCAATGCCATTTCGCGGCAAACGCAATGAGCCATCATATACCGTTCACACAGCGCGTGTATTGGCTGAAACTGTTGGCCTTAGCGAGGATGCGCTTTGGGAACAGACAACGCAGAACTGCCGTGATCTCTTTAAAAAGATGGTGTTTTAATGGAGATCAAACCCGTCAAACAGGTTTTCACCGTGCTGGGTTGCTCTTCATCCCCCGGTGTTCCGCGCCCGAGTGGAGATTGGGGTGCATGCAATCCCAATAACCCAAAGAACCGCCGCCGCCGCGCCAGCCTTTTGATTGAACAATATGCTGCCGATGGTGGGAAAACCACCGTTGTTGTCGATACGGGTCCAGATTTTCGCGAGCAAATGTTATCTGCCAAAGTTAGCAAAATTGATGGTGTGATTTATACCCATGCACATGCGGATCATATTCATGGCATTGATGATTTAAGAACATTTGCGCTGGATGGTCGAAAAAAGATCGATATCTATCTCAATACAGAAACGCTTGAACGCTTAGAACAAGCTTTTGGCTATGTGATTAAATCACCACCAAACAGCAATTATCCGCCGATCGTTCAAACCAATCTTATTACCAATTTGGACGAAAAACTTTTAATTTCCGGCGATGGTGGCGCGATTGAAATAGATCTGATTGACCAGATACACGGCGATATTCGATCTATTGGCATCCGCGTGGGTGATTTTGCTTATTGTTGTGACGTCAATGCATTTCCCGAAAACAGTATCGCAAAGCTGCAAGGGCTTGAAACGCTGATCATTGATGCAACTTTGATGAAGCCGCATGTCAGCCATTTCTCATTAGATCAAGCGATAGAATGGGCTGAAAAGTTGGGTGCCAAACATGCGTTTACAACGCATATGCACACGCCGCTCGATTATGATGCTGTGATGAATTATACACCTGATCACATGCAGCCGGCATATGATGGCTTGCAGATTGAGCAATTGCTTTCCTAACAAAGAAATTGAGCGATTTATAAAATCGCCCAATCTCTCTTAGGGATGTTTGTTGTATAATTTAGTGCGGTTTAGATTGTATTAGAGTTCTGCTGCTGCGAACTCGTCCTGATCCAATGCACCATTTTGGTTGAGATCAATGTTATTGAAGACTTCTTCTGTCACATCAGCCATAACGCCGTTGATCTCTTCAAATGTCAAAACACCGTCCTGGTTTGAATCAATATCGGCGAACTCAACCGCTTGCGCTGCTGTGCTGATCGCCATGAGTGATACAGTTGTAATTGCTAGAATCTTTTTCATCATAAATCTCCTTTTATAATATTGCTCAAAGTTTATGGGACCAATTGGCGAATGAAACTTTGGCATCGATTATGTCCGCAGCTTCCCAACGATTATTCGTTGAACATGTGGGCTAAGGACGTAAGTAAGATGACGCGGTATTATGTTGGGTGAGGGGCGAAACTACGACGATAATTTGTTCAAAAATCAACTAATGTTTTGAAATTCTGGTTTCTGTAATTATCTGCGATTGGGCAAGAATTTAGATAAACTTTTATCTTTTTGAGAAAGGTTTCGTTAACGCCTATCCGAAGATTTGCTTGAATGGATGCCTGATTTGGGACATTTCATGCTTTATGAAAAGTAAACGCGAGTATTTTGCCAATCTTGATATGCTACGGTTTTTGGCTGCCCTTTGGGTGGTGATCACCCATTATGGCTATATCGGCCCTGCAACTGGCGTGACGGGCTATGGTGTGACTGAATTTTCGATCGCGTCGTTTTTTTTTAAGTATGGCTATCTTGGCGTACCTTTGTTTTTCATCTTATCCGGATTTGTAATTGCGCATGTGAGCGCAAATTCAAGCGGATGGAAAGACGCGCCTCAATTCATGGCTAATCGGATATCGCGTCTTATGCCTGCCTTTTGGGCGAGTATGACGATCACTGCTATCGCACTTTCATTGTTCGGATTGCCTGACGCTGTATCGTTAAAAACATGGGCAGCGAATATAATCCTCTTGCCACAAATCCTCGGCCAGCCCTTTGTTGATGGCGTATATTGGACGCTTGTACTTGAATTTGTGTTCTACACTTGGGTATTTGCGCTTATCGGATTAGGCTTGTTTCATCGTCACATGCTGACCGTCTGCAGTGTGTGGATCGCAATTTCCTATAGCAATATTCTTGTTTTCGAAAATGCCATATTAGAGATGGTATTTCTGACTTATTACGCCGGAGCGTTCGTTGCGGGAATGGTTATCTGGCACGCGCGTCAGAACAGATGGACAATGACGCATTATGTTTTGATGGTCTATTCCATCTTATCGCTCAGCCTTGGTATTCAAGATTTGGGCACCCGCGCAGAATATCCAGAATATTTTTCGACACCAGGACTTTGGACAAGCACCATGTGGTCTATGGCATGTATCGGAATTGTTTTCTTGGGCGTATTTCTCAAAGACATTCCAGTTAAAAAGTCATTTGCTTTGGCGCTGGGCGCAATTTCATATCCGCTGTATCTTCTGCATCAAGAAATTGGCTATGCGATATTGCGCCATACAACAGAAATGGGATTAAGCCCGCTCCTTATGGGATTGGTCTTGATTGGATTGTTTGTTGGACTTGCGTATCTCGTGCATTTGACGCTGGAAAAGCCAATACGGGCAATTTTGGTCAAGGTCTTGGATGCGATTTTATCGATCACAATGCCTAAACAGCAACTTCAACCAGCTGAATAAAAAAGCGCCCCAATGATGAGGCGCTTTCTGATTTTCAATTTTTATAGTGCTTAGTTCAATGCAAGATCTGTGATCTCAGATGTCCAAGCACCTTCTGGAGCCTTGCTGATCACAGGATCAGAACCACCGCCCAATAGTGTATCAACTGTACGCTGATAGTCAGCAGCATCAAGTGCACCGTTTGAACCAGCAGTCAGCTTAGCAATTTCACCCATCATACGCTTCTGATGCTTTTCAGTTTGAGCACCTGATGCATCGTTATCAAGAACGATTTCTGCAGCTTCGTCTAGGTTTTCTTCAGCATATTTCCAACCCTTCATTGATGCGCGCACAAAACGAACCATTTTGTCTTTGAACGCATCGTCTTTTAGGTTTTCTTCCAACACATAGATACCATCTTCTAGTGTGGCTACGCCTTGATCTTCATATTTGAAGACAACCAAATCATCAGCTGACAAGCCAGCATCAATGATCTGCCAGTATTCGTTATATGTCATGGTTGACACACAATCAGCTTGTTTGTTGAGGATTGGGTCAACGTTAAAGCCTTGCTTAAGCACTGTTACACCGCCATCAGATCCATCTGTTGGAATACCAAGCTTGCTCATCCATGATAGGAACGGATATTCGTTACCAAAGAACCAAACACCAAGCGTTTTGCCTTTAAAGTCTTCAGGTGATGTGATGCCTGAATCTTTACGACACGTTAGCATCATGCCTGATGATTTAAATGGCTGAGCAATGTTGACCAGACCCAAACCTTTTTCGCGTGATGCAAGTGCTGATGGCATCCAGTCTAGAACCACATCTGCACCACCACCAGCGATCACTTGAGCTGGCGCAATATCTGGTCCGCCTGGTTTGATTTCAACTTCCAGACCTTCATCAGCATAAAAGCCTTTATCTGCCGCCACGTAATAGCCAGCAAACTGCGCTTGTGTCACCCATTTTAGCTGCAAAGCAACTTTGTCTGCCGCATATGCACTTGTCACCCCAAGGGCGAGTGCGGCTGCGAACGTTGTTTTGATTAGATTTTTCATCTGTTCACTCCATCCAGTTTCTTGTTAATTGGTTTCGGTTCCATCTTCTTATTCTCTATCGTTGGGATGGATGCCAAAATGTTACGACCTTTTCTATTAAGGCCATTATGCCGTAAAAAGCGGATCCAGCAAGAGCAGCAACGACGATCTCTGCCCAAACCATGTCTAGAGCCAAGCGACCCACTTCTGTTGTTATTCTAAAGCCCATGCCTTTAATGGGTGAGCCAAAGAATTCTGCGACAATCGCGCCAATAAGCGCAAGTGTTGTCGATATTTTCAAGCCATTAAAGATAAACGGCATCGCAGCAGGAAGCCTTAGCTTTAACAGGCTCTGCCAATAGCTTGCCGAATACGTTTTCATCAGATCACGTTGCATGTGATCAGATTCCGTCAGGCCCTGCACAGTGTTCACCAACATTGGGAAGAAGACCATGACGACAACAACCGCTGCTTTGGACTGCCAGTCAAATCCAAACCACATGACCAAAATAGGTGCGATACCAATGACCGGAAGCGCGGCGACAAAGTTTCCAACAGGCAGCAATCCGCGCTGTAAAAATGGTGATCGGTCGATCAAAATGGCTAGAATAAAGGCTGAGCCGCAGCCAATAATATATCCCGATAACGCGCCTTTCACGAAGGTTTGGACAAAATCTTCCCATAATATCGGAAGACTGGACGCAAACTTCGCTGCAACGGCTGACGGTGGCGGCAAGATGATAGGCGATACATTTAAGCCAACCACAAGGCCTTCCCAGAGCACAAGTATAGTCACACCAAATAGGAAGGGTATAATGAACTTGTTGCGCTTGGTGAGTTTACCGCGTGATAAATAAACATTAAGCGCCCATGCACCCAGCCAAAACAAAATTGCTATAATCGCCCAGATCATCGCAACATCCCCATACGTTTAAGGGTTATGTTTTGAATGGCACCAATAAGCATAACAAGCACGGCCGCTAAAACCGCAGCGGAGATAAGCGCTGACCAGATTTGAATGGTTTGCCCGTAATAACTGCCTGCAAGCAATCTCGCCCCAAGCCCTGCGACAGCACCGGTTGGCAATTCGCCAATGATGGCGCCCACAAGAGATGCAGCCATGGCGATCTTCAGCGATGTGAATAGATATGGCATGGATGAAGGCAGGCGCAGTTTAATCAATGTCTGCCATTGGCTTGCGCGATAGGTTTTCATGAGATCAAGCTGCATGGTATCAGGCGCGCGTAAGCCTTTGACCATGCCAACGGCCACAGGGAAGAAGGAGAGATACATCGAGATCATGGCTTTGGGTATCAGCCCAGAAATACCAACGGCGTTTAACACCACAATGATCATCGGCGCGATCGCCAATATCGGAATTGTCTGGCTCGCAATGATCCAAGGCATCACCGATAAATCCATGGCACGCGAATGAACAATGCTGATCGCCAATGTAATCCCAAGCAAAGAGCCCATCAAAAAGCCAAGTGCGGTTGATGAGAGCGTTATTCCGCCATGATAGATCAAAGACCGCTTAGACGTGATCTTTTTCTCTATGGTGGTTTTCCAGATCTCAGTCAGCACTTGATGCGGGGCAGGGAGCTGCGGCCGCTCTTGTGCCATGGTGTCTTTAAACACTTCAGATGCTGTAACAGTCGTGCCTGCACGTTCTGCCTGATCAAGCGTCCATTGCTTATTCATCATATAAGCAGCGCCATACCAAATGATGATAATGGCAAAAACAACGGTCAGGACAGAGATCAGGTTCTTCATGATTAAACGTCCAGATGTCCGGCGCGTAATCCGTCACGCACTCTGGCTGCGATTTCCAAAAACTCTTTTGAATCTCTGATGTCTAACGGACGTTCTTTTGGGAGCGTGCTTTCGATCACATCCGCGATACGGCCCGGGCGTGGGCTCATAACAACGATCTTGGTGGAAAGATACACAGCTTCAGGGATTGAGTGTGTCACAAAACCGATGGTCTTTTCCGTACGTGCCCAAAGCGCGAGAAGTTGTTCATTTAAGTGATCGCGAACAATCTCATCCAAGGCGCCAAATGGCTCATCCATGAGCAAAATATCCGCATCAAAGGAGAGTGCCCGCGCAATGCTGGCACGCTGCTGCATACCGCCAGACAATTGCCATGGATATTTGTTGCCAAAGCTATCGAGTTCCACAAGTTCAAGCACTTGCTGGACGCGTTTATCCTGCTCTTCTTTGCTATAGCCCATAATCTCAAGCGGAAGCTTGATATTGCCGGCAATTGTTCGCCAAGGATAAAGACCTGAGGCTTGGAACACATAGCCATAGGCACGTGCTTCTCGCGCTTCATGTGGTGTCATGCCGTTAACGGAAATTGATCCACCTGTTGGTTGCTCAAGATCAGCGATCACCCGTAAAAACGTGGTTTTTCCGCAGCCGGAAGGTCCAATAAAGGAGACAAACTCACCCTTGTTGATGGTCAGATCAACATCTTTAAGAGCATGCACAGAACCGTCATTTGTCTCGAAAACGAGATTGAGGTTCTTCGCTGCGATAACAGCTTGAGAATTTTGTTCCAACTTAGATTCCTATTTCACAGCCCGGCAAACATAAGTCAAAGATCACTTTATTAAACCCCTGTTGC
>JAHDFS010000091.1:6393-12624 GCA_020628035.1 Rhizobiaceae bacterium | reverse complement strand
TGCTCGTTTCAAAAGTCATTGCACCTCGCATTGGCGGTATTTTGGAAGATCGTCACGATCGCATCGCAGAAGATTTGGATGAAGCCAACCGGCTAAAAGAAGAATCAGATGCAGCTGTGGCAGCTTATGAGCAAGAACTTGCTGATGCCCGTCGTAAAGCAAATGAAATCGCCACAACCTCTCGTGAAAAGGCAAAAGCCGAGTCCGATGCAGAACGTGCTAAGCATGAAGAAGCATTGAACAAGAAACTTGCTGAAAGCGAAGCTAACGTTGCTGCTGTGAAAGCAAAAGCATTGGCAGAAGTTGATGGTATTGCAAGTGACACTGCCCAAGCTATTGTGGAAGCATTGCTTGGTAGCAAAGTGACTAAAGCTGAAGTCAACGCCGCTGTGCGTGACGTTGTGAAATAGGAGAGGCCAAATGGACGCAACATTTTGGGCATTCGTAGGCCTCATCATCTTCCTTGGCATCATCTTCTATCTGAAAGTCCCTGGTACGATCACAAGTGCACTTGATGCGCGTGCTGATAAAATCAGAGACGAATTGGACGAAGCAAAACGTCTTCGCGAAGAAGCTCAGCAGCTTATGGCTGAATATCAGCGTAAGCGCAAAGAAGCTGAGCAGGAAGCTGAAGACATTGTCGCAGCAGCGAAAAAAGAAGCTGATGCACTTAAAGAAGAAGCTCGCGTTAAGTCAGAAGAATATGTGGCACGTCGCGAAGCACTTGCTGAACAGAAGATTGCTCAAGCAGAGCAGGATGCTGTAAGTGAAGTACGCGCTTCTGCTGTTGAAGTCGCTATCACTGCAGCTGAAAAGTTGATCGGCGATAAAGTGACGGCGTCAACAAAATCTAGCTTGTTCAAATCATCTTTGGCTGAAGTGAAAGATCGTTTGAACTAATCACGATTTTTCTTGCCGAACATGGCATGCAAATTATAAGTAAAGGCCTGTTGATTACGTCAACGGGCCTTTGTTTTATTGGAGATCAGCATGCCTCATATTGTTATCGAATATTCAGCCAATTCAATTGACCACGCGCAGTTGGATAAGGCGCTTAAATCCACTTTTGAAGTGTGCTGCAAGTTTGATTGTATTCGCCCAGAAGCAGTTAAGATCCGTGCGCATTCAATTTTAAATGCCTATTACGGCAATGGTGCGAGTGATTTCATCCATGTAACAGCGCATCTGCTCGATGGTCGTTCGCGGGCTCGTAAAGCTGAAATTTCAAAGGCATTACTGGATAATGTGATGACCGAATTTCCTATGATTGATACCTTTAGTGTGGATGTCTTGGAAATTGACGGCAATGTGTATCAAAAGAACAAATAACTTTTAATCGTCTTTTCGGATGGGCTTAAAGCTATATCTGTGAATAGGGCAGGGACCAAATTTCTCGATCGCCTCACGGTGGGTCTTCGTGCCGTAACCAGCATGTTGTTCAAAACCATATTCTGGATATAGTTCAGCTGCGCGATGCATGAGGCGATCTCGGCTTATTTTCGCAATGATCGATGCTGCTGCTATCGATAATGAGCGCCCGTCACCTTTGACCAAGGCATCGGCCGGTATATCTAAGCCAAAAGGGATATCTCGACCGTCTACCAGCGCATATTTAGCTTTTATCTCTAAAGCATGTAGAGATCTACGCATGGCGTCTAAACTGGCCTTTCGGATATCCGTTTGGTCGATGGTTTTGGCAGAGTTAGAACAGATCGCAACAAAAGATGTCGCCAGGATCTGTTCAAAGAGTATTTCGCGCTTTTTTGCCGTTAATTTTTTACTATCATTTAAGCCTTCTGGGATGTTGTTTTCATCCAAAATCACAGCTGCTGCTACAACGGGTCCGGCGAGGGGGCCACGACCAGCTTCATCTAATCCTGCAACAGGCCAATATCCTTGATTTTTTGCCTTGAGTTCTGAGCTGAAATCAGGGCCCTTTTTAAGGTCAAAATCTAGTTGTTTTTGGGGCATGGTTTGAAGAATCGACGTGGATAAGCAGTGTGTAAGGGGATCATGCCATATCCACGTCAATTCTCGCAAGAGGTTACTGCCCGAGCCGAAGCTCTTGATATCATCATGATAAAAGGCAGCTGATATAAGATAGTCGGGGACAAAAGACTAAAATATATCCAGGGTTCTGAAATGGGGTCAGAACCATTGGTGCTAAGTCAAAAAAGTTGGCGGAATTTTGAACCTATTTGCACCCATCACATCAGCCCAAAGATCTATGGCGCGACCTGAGGTACAGATGTAATTCGTCAAATCACTATTTTCCTCACAAAAGAGATAATTGGACATTTTCTCCTTCTGGTTTGATGAACAAGTCTGTTCGTGGCGAGGGTATTCGTTTGCTCAGGCCTAGACGCTTGCATGTCATGTCAAAGCGGCGACTGATCTGCCAGGCATATGGCCCAGCGCCTCTCATGCGTTTGCCAAATTCAGCGTCATAATCCTTGCCACCACGCATCGAGCGAATAAGCGACATTACGTGCCGATAGCGATCTGGGTAATGACGCAACAGCCAGTCTCTGAAAATAGGGCTGACCTCTTGGGGGAGGCGTAAGAGCACATAACCGGCTTGCTCGGCACCCGCATTATGGGCACTATCCAAAATTCGCTCGATTTCAAAATCATTGAGCCCTGGAATGACCGGAGCGAGCATAACAGAGGTTGGAATACCAGCTTCAGAAAGAGCTCGCATGGCCTCAAGCCGTTTTGTAGGTGTCGAGGCGCGTGGCTCCATGGCGCGCGCAAGCTTGCGCTCAATCGTTGTCACTGACATTGCCACTCGGACCAAACCATCACGCGCCATTTGCGATAAGATATCTATATCACGCAGGATAAGCGCGGACTTTGTCACAATGCCGACCGGATGTTTTGCTTCAGCCAAGACTTCCAAGATTTGCCGCATAATGCGCATGTCCTTCTCAATCGGTTGATAGGGATCGGTATTGGTGCCAATCGCAATGCTTTTGGGTTGGTAATTAGCTTTCGAAAGCTCACGCTTTAACAGACG
Source organism: Rhizobiaceae bacterium (assembly GCA_020628035.1). GTDB lineage: Bacteria > Pseudomonadota > Alphaproteobacteria > Rhizobiales > Rhizobiaceae > Lentilitoribacter. The sequence continues at coordinate 9,608 of JAHDFS010000091.1, read as the reverse complement.
CGCTGCATCTGGTTTTGCAAATAACTTGCTCTCAAAATCAAGACCGGCGGATAGGCCCATATGTGCGTGCGTGGGACGGGCAAAACAATAAACGCAACCATGTTCACATCCCCGATAGGGATTGATCGACCGCTCAAATGGAAGGTCTGGCGAAGTATTACGTGTGATGATGGATCGCGAACGTTCAACCTGAACTTCAGTTTTAAACGGCTCTAGCGTCTCAAGATTATTCCATCCATCATCAAACACGTGATGTGAATGCAATTCATAACGGCCACTTGGATTAATACCCGCCGCACGACCGCGCCTGCGTGAGTGATCGATTTGAATAGATTGGTCAGCCAGCATTTGGCGATTGATATCCGAACCTTGTGGAATATCAAACTCTGTGTGGTGCCGTCCTGCTTCGTTCATCTTCATCTCCCTGCGCTCGTTTTATGAGTCGCCAACCTTGAATATATTCCTAGCACGATAATTAGAACAAAACAAGAACAATAATTGGTGCATTGCAATATTTGTCCGCCTTAGATAAAAGAAATTTATGATTTCAGTGATTATTCAATGCCATAACCAAGAGGCAGAATTAGCGAAGACTTTAAGTTCACTTGTCAGCGGAGCTGTCGAGGGAATAATCAGTGATGTATCCATCGTTGATGAAGGCTCATCAGATGGCACAGCAACCGTTGCCGACGCTGCCGGGTGCAATGTGTATTCACCAAATGAATTGGCAAAACTTCCGGCTCAGATCCGCAGCGATTGGATCATGTTGATTGAACCGGGTGCAAAACCGCTTCATGGTTGGATCGAGGCATTTACCGAACATATCAATAATGGGCAAACATCCGCGAAGATGTCGCCATCGGTTAATTATCGTTTGCCATTCTTAAAACGCTTGCTGCGCAAATCTTCGCCACTTGAATATGGCTTGCTCATGCCCAAACGTGAATTTGCCAATCATGTGAAGAATGCAAAAAACCTGGCAAGCATCGCCAGCGGTTCACGCGCGGTGAAGTTAAGATGCGAAATGGTGCCAGCGAGCTATTCTCAGCTTATGGCTTAATCTAGGCTAGCTCGCACCGCGTTTAAGGTGTTCGTCAAGCCGAGGCATAATCTCAACGAAATTACACGGCATATGGCGATAATCGAGTTGGTTTTTTAATATTCCATCCCATGCATCTTTGCAGGCACCAGGAGATCCTGGCAAAACAAACACAAATGTTTGGTTCAGAAGGCCTGCGGTCGCGCGCGATTGAATGGTGGATGTCCCAATTTTATCCTGCGAGATGCTGTGAAAGACATGGGAAAATCCATCCATATGTTTTTCAAACAACGGCTCAAGTGCTTCTGGTGTTACATCACGTCCGGTAAAGCCGGTTCCGCCTGTGGTGATGACAACATCCACACCTTCGTCTTTGCTCCAAGATATTACGCGCGCGGCAATCTTTTCTTTATCGTCTGTAACGATGTCGCGGTCAGCTAAAATATGCCCAGCATCCTCAATGCGAGTTGCAAGCGTCAAACCAGATTTATCATCATCAAGTGTGCGGCTATCAGATACCGTTAAAACAGCGATTTTAACCGGAATAAAAGCGCGTGTTTCATCAATGCCAGCCATTCGTTTATCCTCAAATTTGCGCACGCAGAAATGTTGGTCTCACAAACCAGTTGGGATGATCGCTGATAATGGTTTGAGCCGCAGCGTGTGCGTTGTCCTCATTATCGTATAAAGCAAAACAGCTCGCACCGGAACCGGACATACGCGCACATGCAGGTTTGGTTTTAAAAAGCGCATTCAGACATTCCGCAATTTCCGGGCAATGTTCCATTGCCGGTTCTTGCAGATCATTGCGGTTTGCTTTGATGGTTGCGAGCAATTCCTGAAAGCCATTAAATTTCGGTTTGGAATTTAAAACACCATTTTGTTTTGTTTTAAGTGCTTTAAAAATCACCGGTGTTGAAACTGCGACGCGTGGATTGGCCAGCACCATATAACATTTGGGAAATGGCTGAACCGGTTTGATATCTTCGCCAATACCTTTGGCGATGAGCGGCTCGCTCTTTATACACATGGGCACATCCGCGCCCAATCCGAGCGCAATCTCGGTGAGCTTGCGTTCAGAAATTTCAAGCTCCCAAAGCTTGATAAGCAGGTTCAGTGCTGCTGCTGCATCCGCTGATCCACCACCTAAGCCCGACGCAACAGGCAAATTCTTTTCACACATCAATGAGACGGGTTTGACTTGCATCCCATTCTCAGTTGCATATCTTGCAAGTGCATCACGCGCTTTTATGATGAGATTGGTGTTTTCATCTTCGCCTGCAAGCGCTGAGGCAAACGGGCCCTTTGTTTCAAAGCTATTTTTATCGGTCAGCTTCGCTGAGATTTTGTCACCAAAATCGGTGAAAGCCACAAGACTTTCAATCAGGTGATAGCCATCGTTTCGCTGACCGGTCACATGAAGAGCAAGATTGACCTTTGCATGCGCCGTGACAGAATGTGTTGGATTATCCATCAGAAGATGTGGACGCGCTTTCAGTTGTGTCTTCCGGCATGCCTTCTTTGATCTTCTTTTCAATGGCAGGAACAAGATTTTCGTCAAAATCGGACATGTTCAGCAAAGAACGTTTCCATTGAAAGCGTGCTTCGATTTTGCGGCCAACTTGCCAATATGCATCGCCCAAATGATCATTGATGGTCGGGTCATTGGGCAAGAGTTCCACTGCGCGTTCAAGTTCACGGACAGCGTCTTCATATTGCCCCTGACGATAATAGGCCCATCCAAGCGAATCGACGATATATCCACTATTCGGACGTGCTTCGACAGCTGCACGAATGAGGTCCATACCTTCTTCGAGCTTGATATTCATATCAATCCAGGAATAGCCCAAATAATTCATCACATCCGGCTGATTAGGGGAAAGCTCAAGCGATCTTAAAAAAGCAGGTTCAGCTTTTTCCCATTCCTTCAAACGTTCAAATCCAATGGCCATGCGATAATACATGTTCCAGTGCGATCGATTATGAACTGGTCCGACAGCCTTAATGCCCTGTTCAAAATTTTCAACAACTTCGCGATAGCGCTTTTCGCGTGCCAAAATACGCCCCAAACCTTCATAGGCGCGAATATCTTTTGGATATTTTTCGATGATAGCGCGAATATGATCAAGCGCTTCTTCGATATTGCCGATGTCAGCCAAATTGAGCCCAAGCTGCA
>JAHDFS010000091.1:0-6293 GCA_020628035.1 Rhizobiaceae bacterium | reverse complement strand
TTGTCACCATCAATCGCGTAAATGGAGGCGAGCGCACCATAACCCAGCAAATAAGCGTCTGGTGCAACGCGAACCGATTGTTCGTCCAAAATCAAATCCGTGAGATGTTTGATGGCAAGCTCTTGTTTCCCGGCGGCATAAGCCATCAAACCGGAATTTAAATCCTTGAAATATTTAAACCAGGCAGGGCCTTCCAATGCATCAATCTTTGCAAGGGCTTCATCAGCCTCGTTTGCACCAAATCGAGACCAGGCGGAAAGCAAATCATTGATTAATTCATCAACGATAATGGCCGGGCTATATTCGAGATATCTATCCGTGCTGCTATATTCGCGATTGCGAACAGTTTGGATCGCCAATGCCTGTTCAACAAGTTCTGCAACATCTGCATCATCTTTGAGCGTTTGGGCAATTTCAATCGCATCATCAAATTCGCCAGCCAGTAACAGTGAAGAAAATAAACGACGTTTAGCCGTTAGGCTATCAGGGTCAAATTCAAGTGCGCGTTTATAAAAGGCGATTGCCTGTTCAACATCATTGTCTGAATCTGCAATCTGTCCTGATAGATAGGCCGCAGTGAAGGTTGGAATGCTTTCCGCATCAATCGTATTGTCTTCGGTCGTAACCGCTTCTTGATGACTATCGGCTTTAAGATGTTGAACTGATAAAAGTGTCGAAATTGAAACAGAAGAAAGCAGCAGACCAGTAGATAAGATACAAGATAATAACCGATTGCGCATGAAAGACCCTTTAACCCATTTGATTCGCCCATCCTCCACCTGATGGTCAACTAATATTATGCACAAAACAAGGCAATTTACATATAAATTTTCCGTGGGTTGGGGATTTGTGCAAATTTAGCAAAAGTCTTTTATGCAGAATGATTTAATTCACCCGCGAAAGGCAAAAATCCACCACTTCTAATAGAGCTGCTTTCTCTGGTGATTGTGGAAGTGGTGCAAGCGCATCACGAGCCATGGCGCTATAATGCTCAGCGCGGGCAATTGTATCTTCAATGCCTTTGTATTTGGCGATCAATTCAGTGGCGCGAGCAAGCGCTGCATCATCGGTTTGACCATCCTCGATGGCGCTTTTCCAGAACATGCGTTCTTCATCATCACCGCGGCGGTAGGCAAGGATAACCGGCAATGTGATCTTACCTTCTCGGAAGTCATCACCTGTGTTTTTGCCAAGATCATCCGCAGATCCGCCATAATCAAGCGCATCATCGATCATTTGAAAGGCAAGACCCAAATTCATGCCAAATGATTTAAGCGCATCACGTTCAGCTTTTGAACTTTCAGCAATGATTGGACCAACTTCTGCTGCGGCTGAGAACAGTGCGGCAGTTTTTGCGCGGATCACCTGAAGATAATCGTCTTCCGTTGTTTCCATGTTTTTCGCAACAGACAGCTGCAGCACTTCACCTTCTGCAATGATGCAAGCGGATGAGGATAAAACATCTAAGGCATCGATTGAGCCCACATCAACCATCATTTTAAACGCTTGGCCTAGGAGAAAGTCACCCACAAGAACGCTGGCCTGATTGCCCCAGATCATCCGAGCCGTGGATTTGCCGCGACGCAGGTCGCTTTCATCGACCACGTCATCATGTAGCAATGTCGCGGTGTGCATAAATTCAACACTTGTTGCGAGTTGAATATGTCCATCGCCTTTGTAACCCAACATATTTGCAGCAGCTATTGTTAGCATCGGACGAAGGCGTTTACCGCCAGAAGAGATCAAATGCTCTGCGACTTCCGGGATCATCTCAACGTCAGAACCTGCTTTTGATAAGATCAATTTATTGACCAAATCCATGTCAGATTTTGTCAAATCAACGAGCGGCTTTACGGACGCTTTTGGTTTTTTACTTTCATCCAGTGAAATAACTACACCCACGAGATTGATCTCCTAAATAATTTACTTATTTTGGACCATAGTTACCTCAAGCTCAGCTCGCAAGTGGCGAATTGGCGCGGGAGGCACTAGATAGAATAAATAGTTCAGAAAAATTGCAAAGTTCTGAGAGCGAGACAAAACGAGGGCAAAATTGGACGAGTTAATCAGAACAAATAACGCCGTTGTACTCTCCTTGGCACAATCCTTGTTAAAGGATGCGGGGATCGCGCATCTGCTTGCAGATCAAAATATGAGCATTATGGAAGGATCGATCGGATTATTCCCACGAAGGTTGCTGGTCGATTCAGACGAGATCACGCAGGCACGTCGCCTCATGGTCGATGCAGGTCTTGGAGATGAACTCTGGGATGGCTGAAGCGGCTGACATAATCGCATCAAAGGCGAGCATTGACGCGTTTCACAAAGGTGCGTTTTACCTTAAACAACCAAAAGAGAATGGGCATCGCGCAGGTATTGACGCCATGCTGCTGGCCAGCCTTGTGCCAGAAGATCCATCTGGTCGATTAGCCGATCTTGGTGCAGGTGCAGGCGCGGCTGGTCTGGCAGTAGCCTATCGTTCAAAAATGGATGTGACACTGTTTGAAAAGTCACCCATCATGGCGCAATTTGCGCGGCAGTCTCTTCAAATAGAGCAAAATTTGAGTTTTGCACAACGATGTAGAGTGGTTGAAGCGGATGTTGAATTGTCCGGTCAAGCGCGTGTTGCGGCAGGGTTTGAAGACAATGCCTTTGATCATGTCATCATGAACCCACCCTTTAATGAGGCTGGGGACCGCAAAGCGCCTGATGAACTTAAAGCACAAGCCCACGCGATGTCCGGCGATGATCTATTTGAAAAATGGATCAAAACAGCGGCAGCAATTTCAAAACCACAAAGTCAATTGTCGCTCATTGCGCGACCTTCTTCGTTGCAAAAAATTCTGACCGCCTGTGAAGGACGATTTGGTGGCATTGAAATAACCTCTGTGCTTCCAACACAAAATGACAATGCGATACGCTTTTTACTGACCGGGATTAAGGGCAGCAAAGCAAGATTGGTTATGCGGCCAAATCTCATCATGCATTCAGATGAAGACGGTGCGCGAAATTATACTGCCATAGCTGATGATCTTATCAATGGTCGCGCATTCTTATGCCGCAGCTAACATCCGTACATTCCGCAATATCTAGAAATTGCGCGGACTTGAAAATGTAAATTTTTGTAAAGTTGCTTGTTTTGAGGGGCTTTGCCCCCTACATGCTAGCTAACAAAACGATTTAATTGAATGAATGGAGTTACCGGCATGCGCCGCTTGAAGAAGCTATTACCGAAAAAATTTCGCAAAGAAAGCGTTGAAATCCCAGTAGTGAGATTGCATGGCGCTATCATGTCAGGCGGTAATCAGTTCAGCAAAAATTTGAATTTGGCCAGCGTTGCCGAACTGTTAGATCGCGCTTTTGCAGATAAAAAAGCGCCTGCGGTCGCGTTTTCAGTAAACTCACCAGGTGGTTCGCCCGTACAATCTCGTCAAATCCATAATCGTATTCGTCAATTGGCTGAAGAAAAAGACAAAGACGTGATCATGTTTGTTGAAGATGTTGCGGCATCAGGTGGCTATATGATTGCGTGTGCAGGTGACGAGATTTATGTCGATCCATCATCTATAGTCGGATCAATCGGTGTTGTTTCCGGTGGCTTTGGTTTTCCGGAATTGCTCAAAAAGATTGGTGTAGAACGCCGTGTTTATACAGCAGGTAAGAACAAATCGACCCTTGATCCATTTATGCCGGAGAAGAAGGCCGATATTGATCGCTTGAAAAAATTGCAATTGGAAATTCATCAGGTCTTCATTGATATGGTCAAAGCCTCGCGCGGTGATCGCTTGAACGAAACAGATGAAATGTTCACTGGCGCTTTTTGGACCGGGATGCAAGGCAAGGAACTTGGACTTGTTGATGATATTGGCGATATGCGCGCGGTGTTGAAAGAAAAATTTGGTGACAAAACTGAATTGAAACTTATCGCACCAAAACGCGGCTTATTTGGCGGTCGCTCGCAAGGTGTGGCTGCTATGTTAGGCGCAGGTGTTCCTGAAAATTTGGGAGCAAACCTCTCACAAGGATTTGCAAATACAGTTGAAGAAAAAGCCCTTTGGGCACAATATGGTCTTTAAGGACTAAGAAAAGGGATCGCGCGGTTCCTAAACTTATGGGGATGGAAAGCCAGAAACATGAATGGACTAATTGTACTTGGTGTTGTGGGTGCTTTAGGATGGTGGGGTTATAAAAATCTCACCAAAGCGGCAGAAAAGGTTTCTGCCAGAGTTCGCGACGCTGAGAAAGAGCGTCAAACCGGTGCGCAAGGCACTTTGATCGAAGATCCCGAAACTGGTGAATATCGCATAAAACGCGAAGATGAATAAAGAATCCTTTGAAAATCGCCGGAATTTACCAGTTTTCTGTGCGTAAATTGAGATTTTAAGTCAAAAAACAGGCAAAATCGCTTGCCTGTACACTCCCTCCATTGGAATGATTTGCCCAAGATATGCGGTATGAAGTCGTATGTCTTACAAAATGAGGTAACGTCATCGGAGGGGAAATTATGGCAGATACTTCACTAGGAACAGCTGAACAGCTGAAAGATCCCAATTATACACCTGCATTAGGAAAAGCGGTGCCGCTTGGTATCCAGCATGTTTTGGCAATGTTTGCCAGCAACGTCACACCAGCAATTATTATAGCAGGAGCCGCAGGCATTGGCTTTGGTTCAGATCAGGGGGCGCTTGGCTTCCCGGATATGACTTATATGATTCAAATGTCGATGCTTTTTGCCGGTGTTGCAACGCTCATTCAAACCATCGGCATGGGACCTGTCGGTGCAAAACTACCAATTGTTCAAGGTACGAGTTTTGCCTTTTTACCTGTCATGATCCCAGCTGTGGCTGGTGCTGGCGTGGGCGGTCTTGGAGGACTGTTTGCTGGTGTAATCATCGGCGGGATATTTCATTTCTGTATAGGGTTATTTATCGGGCGCATCCGATTTGCCCTGCCGCCTTTGGTGACAGGTTTGATTGTGTTGATGATTGGTTTGGCCCTAATTAAGGTTGGTATTCAATACGCAGCTGGCGGCGTTCCGGCAATGGGCAAATTAGCTGCCGCAAAAGCTGCCGGAGAAGACATTAGCGGCATGGCATTTGGTTCGCTTGCCATGTGGATCCCGGCTTTAGTGGTGATTGCTGTCACCTTAGCGCTTAAATTTTTCACGCGCGGCATGTTAGCCGTTGCTGCCGTGCTCGTTGGTATCATCGTGGGCTACATTGTCGCCTTGATGATGGGGCAGGTAAACTTTGGTAATGTCTCAAAAGCTGCCATTATTGGTTTGCCAAATCCGTTTAAATATGGATTTGAAATCAATTGGGCAATCGTGATTGGTATGATATTAATGTCGTTTATTTCAGCCATTGAAACGGTTGGCGATGTATCTGGCGTCACCAAAGGTGGCGCAGGTCGCGAAGCCACAGATAAGGAAATTCAAGGCGCAACCTTTGCCGATGGTTTAGGTACAGCGGTTGCTGGTATCTTCGGTGGTTTGCCAAATACCTCCTTCTCGCAAAATGTTGGTTTGATTTCGATGACTGGTGTTATGAGCCGTCATGTTGTCACGATCGGCGGCATTTTCTTGATCATCTGTGGTCTTATCCCAATTGTTGGCGCGATCATCAACACTGTGCCGATCAATGTGCTTGGTGGCGGTGTTATTGTCATGTTTGGCATGGTCGCAGCTGCGGGCTTAAACATGCTCTCTGATGTGGTTTGGAACCGTCGTAATATGGTTATTTTTGCAACCGCATTATCGGTCGGTTTTGGTTTGCAATTGGTTCCGGATGCTCTTGCCCACTTGCCAAAAACAATGCAAATCCTTTTGACGTCTGGCCTCTTGCCAGCAGCCATTATTGCCATTGTGTTGAACTTGGTCATTCCTGAAGAAACGGAATAATCATCATATATGCTCATATTAGAGGCCGGATGCGCAATCATCCGGCCTTTATATTTTAACAGATATCTTGACCGGAACGGGCCATCATGCGATTGAGCGCAGAGTTAATTCTAGCCACATAAGTTGAACGCAATGACCGCATCAGTTCCAAAACATCTTGATCCGACAAAATCATTTCAGGGTCTTATCCTGACCTTACATAATTATTGGGCTGAATATGGCTGTGTGATTTTGCAGCCATATGATATGGAAGTCGGCGCTGGGACTTTCCACCCGGCAACAACATTGCGTGCGCTGGGTCCAAAATCTTGGAATGCCGCTTATGTGCAGCCATCACGTCGTCCAACAGATGGCCGCTATGGTGAAAACCCAAATCGCTTGCAGCATTATTATC
>JAHDFS010000090.1 GCA_020628035.1 Rhizobiaceae bacterium | reverse complement strand
TCATCGCAGCGTTTGACCAATCTCTTGCCAGCATCGGTTAAGCCATCGCCAATATCTCCGGTGCTAGGATAGCGAAACGGTACGCCATGGCCAAAAATCGTTGGGCGAGACCAAACAGGGCCTAAAGACCGCAACCCAGCCTGATAAAAAACCTCCAATGCATAAAGGTCTTCATCAATTGCCTCCGCACCTTCCATATGCATCACCGCAGCAATGATCCCATTGTCTAAACAGGTTCTAATTTCGTCGGTAGATGTACAAATTTTCAAAGTGCCGGTCTTTTCAAGCGCAATGAGGTGAGCTGCTTGTTGCAGGGCAATCGGGAGCGCGGCTTCTTGTGTCATCGCGCCAGGTAAAGGCAAATCATAGGGCGGATTTTTCATCTGTGTGAGCGTGTCAATCAGCTCATCCGGTGAGGGAACATAGATGGCAAAGAACCCACCGCCAAATCCGCCGATCTTGGCCTTTGGAAGGTCAATGTGGCCCGCGCGTCCGTTTAGGAATCCCGCAGATGGATCAGCCGCATTTTCCTCAAAAAGGCGAAATAGCAGATCATTATGTCCGTCAAATATGAGTGGCAAATGATTTTCCGACATACAATTACTCCGAGTTGGAACTTAGTTCTGGCATGTTATTAAACTTAGCCACTCGGCAAGTAATCGATCATCTTTCTGGCGAAATCAAGTTCGCGAAGCAGATTAATTGCACAGTAAAGCGATAAGTATAAATCTATAAATACTTATTTATTATTTATGGTAATACTTATTAACTATTAAAAAAACATATTAATACTATCATTGCAACCACAGGAATACTGCGGCGTGTATTGTCGTTATGGGTTGTACATTATGAAAAATTTTAGTTTGGTTCGTGTGATGGTGAGAGCTTTGAAACTTAATCCTAGAAATCTTTGGATTGGGTATGTCGTGGGATTTGCGTTGATTGTCATTCTGCTGACCATGTCACAATTAACGTCGTCTTGGAGTAATAATTCAGCCAAGCGGCATGCCAAATTATCCCAGATCGCGTCTGATCAAACGGTTTTGAGCCAACAAATTTATCGGGAATTCGAACAATTTTCTAATCAAAACATAGATGCGACCACTCAAAACCTTAAATTACTTATGCGACAATATAGTGACAATTACAGATTAATAAGCGTGTTGGTGTCGCAATCCTCCTATCTCGAAAATCTGGTTAATTACCAATCTGATTGGAAACCGGCTGATATGAAAAAATTGCACGAAATGTCCGTACGATATTTCTTATCAAGATTAGCCGATTTAGAGCGACAATCTCATGCGCAATTCGCGCGCGATGAATTGGCTAAAATGAAAGGAATTCAGCTTAAAGAAACCGAACTATGGTTTCTGCATCAAGCAAATGAAAGCCGTTTGGATGAAACCGAGCTCAAGCGTGTCGAACTAACCGCAAAAATCAATTTCTGGTCATATGTCGCAACAATTATTCTCTTAATCTTGGAAGCGATTTTTATATTCTGGCCCGGTCATGTCATCTCATCCAGATACTACACCCGCAGTAAAAGACAGCAGGAAAGAATGTGGGAACTCATGCGCAATTTACGCAAGCGCAATCAAGAAATCCTCAAAGCCTATGATCGCATTGGCCATGACGCTTTGCACGATTCTTTAACGGGTTTAGCAAATAGGAGATATTTAAAGGAGGAGCTTGGGCGTCGTGTTGAATTACATAGACCAAAGAACGAAAAGATTGGAGTCTGCCACATAGACCTAGATAAATTCAAACGCGTTAATGATGCGCAGGGGCACAAGGCTGGCGATTCTGTCCTTCAATATGTGTCAAAAATTCTCATGAGGTACAAAGAACAAGGTGATTTTGTTGCGCGAATTGGTGGCGACGAATTTGTAATTGTATCCTCACCAGTGACATGCCTGTCAGAAATCTCCTCCAAAGCACATGATATTTGTAATCAAATAGGTAGAAAACTCGTCATCGATGGGCGCGCAGTCGATGTCAGTGCAAGCATCGGGGTTGATGTGGTAAATATTGATGGTTTCGAAAACGAGATTGATGTGAGTGATTTTCTAATCCGAGCAGACATTGCGCTTTATGAAGTTAAACAACGAGGTGGCGCTGGATATGAATGTTATACGGATGAAATCAAATCAGCATATTTGCGATCTGCTTTATTATATGACGAGATTACGCAAGGCTTATCAAAGCACGAATTTATTCCCTATTATCAACTTCAATATTCAGCTTCCACCCATGAAATTGTAAGCGCCGAGGCACTGGTTAGATGGCGCCATCCAGAACGCGGCGTTCTTCCGCCATCTGAGTTTCTTGAGGCAATTCAGGAATTTGGCTTGGAGCAGCGTCTTGATGAGTTGATGATCAAAGAAGCAATATGTGATCTCAGTCAGTGGCATTTGGACAGATCTTGCCCTATTGCGAGCGTAGCGGTGAATTTGAGCGCCAAAACAATCGCCAATCCAAATTTTATGTCCATGATAAGCAATTTGGATATTCCAAAAGGCCGTCTAAGCTTTGAGATCACAGAGACTGTTGATGTTAATCAATATTCACATCAGATCATTGAAAATGTCGAATACCTAAAACAACTTGGCTTTGAAGTTGAGATTGATGATTTTGGCACCGGACATGCTTCGATCCTTTCGCTGCAATATCTCAAACCAAAACGTCTAAAGATCGATCGAGAATTTGTTTTCCCTATTGTCGAACATGATGATCAACGTCAATTGGTCAAAAATATCATTGAGCTCAGCAAACCATTTAATGTTGAAGTGGTCGCCGAAGGTGTTGAGAGCTTGGAGCATGCCAAAATACTCAATGAAATGGGGTGTGATATCCTTCAGGGCTATGCCTTTTGCAAACCTATTCCTGCCGTTGGTGTCACAGCCGTTTTGAATAAGAATAAAAACGGGATTAGCCGCTTTGACAAACAGCTTATCAATGTTGGTTAGTCAGTTATGCCCCAACTCAACCAACAATGATGATCTGCAAGGCACGCGGTCCATGCGCACCCAACAATAGTTTCTGTTCAATATCTCCCGAACGAGAAGGTCCTGTGATGAAGTTCACCGCACGAGGCATTTCCACTTGATCATCCTTTTTGTTCAGGCTGGACCAAGCGCTTTCCATATCACCTTTAATATCTTTTGCTGCGATCACTACAATGTGGTGGTCGGCCAAAAAGTTGATCGTAGTCGGGTTTTCAGATCCAGAAGCGAGCAACAAAGTACCGGTTTCAGCAATCCCTGCTTTTGCATGGCTAACACCAACCAAATCTTGACCGTCGGATGGGCCCTTTTTGATCGTTAGATTTTTCTCCGCAGCCCATTTCGCTTTTGCTAGTCTGCGATCAGAACCCATAATGAGTTCTGCCGGCAGATTGTGTTCGCGTAGATAATTGCTGACGCTCGCAGGAACATCTTCGTAAGTCTTTACCTTCACAACGCTCGAATGGACTTTGGTTGCCATCTCAGCAAATAAATCAACGCGTTCGCTTTGTTTTAATTGGCCACGCTTGGGGATAATACCCGTCGGGCGACCGCTTAATCTTTCGGCAACGGCTTTTGCGCGATCAGCATCAGAGGCTTTCTTTGAACGTGAGTTTTTGATGTCCGCTAAGACCGTAGCTCTGGTATCAGCCATTATTTTGCCTCCTGTTTGAGCGCTTCACGCTGCGCCCAAGCTTGCATAAATGTGCGCCCTTCGGGTGCAGGTAGTTCGCGGTGCTTTGTCCAACCAGAAGCAAGAGGTAAAGATGATATTCGTTTACTGGTACCGCCCAGAAGAGATAACGCTGGCATGGCAAAAGAAACCAGCGCACGGTAAAGCTTCGGTCGTTTTGCGAAATAAGCCCAGAGCGCCAAGCCGTAGCGGGCTGCTTTTGGCTGGAGATGTTGTTCAAACTCTCGTTCTCGCCAGTGGCGCATCATTTTGGGCAGCGGAATACGCATAGGGCAAACGCTCTCGCAACGCCCGCAGAATGTCGAAGCATTTGGCAAAGTGCCAGCTTTTTCAACGCCTGCAAGCGATGGCGTTAGCACCGATCCCATCGGACCGGGATAAATTGACCCGTAAGCGTGGCCACCAATTGAATGATAGACAGGGCAGTGATTGATACAGGCGCCACAGCGGATGCAGCGCAGCATCTCTTCAAACTCTGTTCCCAGCATGTCGCTTCTGCCATTATCAAGCAAAATGACGTGATATTCGTCAGGACCATCAGGGTCTTTCTCACGTTTCGGCCCCGTTGAAAATGTGGTATAGACCGACATGTCCTGACCGGTTGCAGAGCGTGCAAGAATTCGCAAAATTTGTGAGCAATCTGCTAGCGTTGGCACAACTTTTTCAATTGATGCCATCACCACATGCACTTTACCAAGTGTTTGCGTTAGATCACCATTTCCTTCATTCGTCACAATGACGGAAGAACCGGTTTCAGCGACCAGAAAATTAGCGCCCGTAAAGCCAACATCAGCTTCAAAGTAACGTTTGCGCAAAACTTCACGCGCTTCCGCTAATAATGTTTCCGGCTCAGACATATCGCGATCATCCTCAAGATGCGTATGCACGCGGCGAAAATCTTCTTCAATCTGACCCTGATTTAAGTGAATGGCAGGCGCAATAATATGACTTGGTTTTTCATTGCGAAGCTGGATGATATATTCACCTAGATCGGTTTCAACAGGTTCAATGCCGTTTTCCAAGAGATGCTCATTGAGTTCCACCTCTTCAGTAATCATTGACTTACCTTTGGTCACGGTTTTTGCATTGTGCTTCTGGCAAATTTCAAGCGCAATTCGACGCGCGTCTTCCGCCGTTTTCGCCCAATGCACATGTCCGCCATTTTCAATGACTTTTTGCTCATAAGCCTGCAGATACAAATCAAGATTTGCCAATGTATGGTCTTTGATCTCGCGACCCTTGTCACGAAGTGCTTCAAATTCATCCAGTGCAGCTGCAGCTTTTGCGCGCTTATCGATAAAGCCCTTTGGCACATTGCTGAGCGCTTTTTGTAACTGCGCGTTGCCCAAAGCGTCTTTGACATTTGATTTTAAATTATGTGAAGTTAGTTCCATAATTTTCTCCTACCCGAGGATCAGGGTGATAAATTTCGCTTTTACTCGCCAGAAATTGGTTTGCCATCCAGTTTGCCAGCAAGCACCTCAGCCACATGGCGCACTTGCGTTTTCGAACCTTGGCGTTTGAGTTTACCGGCCATGTTCATTAGGCAGCCCATATCACCGGCTAAGAGCATATCAGCGCCCGTATCATCGATGTTCTGGGTTTTTTTGGACACCATGGCATTGGAAATATCTGAATATTTGACACAGAATGTGCCGCCAAATCCGCAACACACTTCACTGTCATTCATTTCACGTATTTCAACGCCGTCCATATTTTTAAGCAACTTACGTGGTTGTTCTTTCACCCCCAGTTCTCGCAAACCCGAACACGAATCGTGATAGGTCACCGAACCTGAAAACGCTCCAGGACTTTGCGTGATAAACATCACATCTGTGAGAAAGCTAACCAGCTCATAGGTCTTTTCAGATAGGGCTTTGAATTTTGCCTGCATCTCAGGCTCATCTTCAAACACTTCCGGATAGTGTTTTTTGATCATTGCTGCGCATGAACCAGAAGGTGCCACCACAAAGTCGAAATCTGAAAATGCATCAAGCACTTGCTTTGCTATTTCCTTGGTGTCGGCTTTATCACCGCTGTTATAAGCCGGTTGGCCACAGCATGTTTGCGCCCGTGGTACATCAACATCACATCCGGCTGCTTCGAGCAGCTCGACCGCAGAAAAGCCGACATTCGGTCGAAACAAATCAACCAGACACGTTACAAATAATCCGACTTTTGGATTGTTATTTTCAGACAAGCTGAACTCCTATTTATATCAGTTAGTTCTTTGTTTTAGCCGTAGCTCAGAGATATGTTCGCGGTCGCGCAATTGCTCGGCTTCGCGGAAACTATCCATCACATAATCGATATGGGCTTCTGCGCTGGATCGCGCAGCTTTGGAGTCATTGGCGACAATGGTCTCGATGATTTTCAAATGCTGTTCAAGTAATGCATCGCCAGCTGAATGCAATTTATAAATCATCATGCGATTGAAAACGACACCGTCTGACAACAATCGATAGCAGGAACGTAAGCTGTGCAGCATGATGACATTATGTGCGCATTCGCCAATCGCATTATGAAGTTCAATATCTAATTTCGCTTCAACTTCCCAATCGTCGCCATCATGGGCTTTCACCATTGCCTCACCGATAGATGACAGCAGATCTTTATCTGCCGGTGTCGCGCGCTTGGCTGCAAGTTCCGCTGCGGTACCTTCCATGGCGCGCCGATATTCCAGATAATCAATCGTAGCTTTTGGATGGCGACCGATTAAGCCTATCACAGGTTCCGTGAAGACCTGGCCGGTGATATCCGCCACAAATGTGCCGCCACCTGGTCGTGTCGTCAAAAGCTCCCTGTCTTCAAGGCTCTTAATGGCTTTTCTAAGAACCGGGCGGGAAATATTGAGTTGTTGCGCAAGGTCACGTTCAGAAGGCAATCGATCGCCAAAGCGCAAAATGCCCTCCAGGATCAGTTTTTCAATATGAACAACAGCCTGATCCGCTGTTTTATGATGTTCGATTTGTGAAAAGATATTTTTTGTCATGACCACTCGCAGTTCGCTGAAAATTATCAGCGAAAATGCAATTGGTCAATTAAATTATCCAAAATCCTCATAATGAGAAATTATGAGTGAACGCCAAATTGTCGTGTTATTTGTTTCTCATCGCTCATATTCTGCTCCCAATATGGCGTATTGCCATAAAGTTCCGCCAGATAGTCGATAAATAATCGCACTTTCAACGGCAGGAAGGTCTTGCTTGCGTAGACGGCGTGAATAGCTACCAATCGCGAGCTTTCATATTGTGGCAAAACTTGCTTGAGTTTGCCTGACATTAAGCTTTCGCCAATATCCCAGGTGGATCGATAGGCAATGCCGATGCCAGAAAGCACAGCTTCACGGACCACTTCGCTCGAATTGGTTTGAATAGGTCCTGTGGGTTTGAAATTAACAGATCCATCAATACCATCAAGGCGCCAGACTTCACTATTGTGATTGGGAAGACAGATGTGTTTCTCAAGATCCTCAAGCGTTTCCGGTGTGCCGTTCTTCTCTAGATATTCCGGTGTCGCACAAAGCACACGGCGAACGGGTGCCAATTTGCGCGCAACTAGGCTGGAATCTTTAAGTTCTGCTATGCGAATTGCTAGATCATAGCCTTCCCCAACGATATCGGTCATATCGTCATGAAGGTTCAAATTGATCTGAATACCCGGATTGTGTTCAAAAAACTGCTGTAAATGCGGGGCAACATGCATACGCCCGAAAGAAGTCGGTGCAGAAATTTTCAAAATGCCGCGTGCAACATTGGAGCGACGGCTGACGAAAGATTCAGCCTCTTCCAAGCCGGCCAAAATGGCCACAACGCGCTCGTAAAACCCTTGTCCGGCTTCGGTCAACGAGATCTGGCGGGTTGTCCTGTTCATCAATCTTGTGCCAAGCCGATCTTCCAACCGACGCAATCTTTTGGAAACAACCGCTGGCGACAATCCCAGCTCGCGACCCGCGGCAGACATTGATCCTGCAGAGACCATTCGTGCAAATACTTCTAAATCACCTAGATTGTTCATAACACTTTATCCAATACGAGCTTTGTTGCTTATACGCCAAAAATGGTCATCTAGATCATTTAAAGTGTAATTGTCCCCATTCATTTTTGAAAAACATTGTTTCGATTGCATCGCAATAAAAAAAGTGGTAAACAAAATTTACCAAAATATCATGGAGCCCGTTATGACGGAATTAATCAAATTTCTTGAGCCCAGCGCTCAGATAATTTCTAAGCGGTCAAGTATCATCTCAGGTCTTGCTGAAATCCTCCCAGACGATTGTCTGATTACAGATGAGCGCGAACTTGTGCCGTTTGAGACAGACGCATTTATTGCATATCGGCGGCTCCCACTGGCAGTTGTGTTGCCTGAAACAACGGAGCAGGTCGCAGAAGTCGTCAAATATTGCCATGAACATGAAGTGCCGATTGTCCCACGTGGTGCGGGCACCTCTTTGGCAGGCGGCGCCATTCCGCAGGAAGATGCAATTGTTATTGGTCTGTCCAAGATGAACCGTATTTTAGATGTTGATTTGGCCAATCGTTGCGCGGTGGTGCAGGCGGGCGTAACTAATATTGCCATCTCGCAGGAAACTGATTCCGAAGGCTTCTTCTATGCTCCTGATCCAAGCTCACAACTTGCGTGCACGATCGGTGGTAATATTGGGATGAATTCCGGTGGCGCGCATTGTTTGAAATATGGTGTGACAACAAATAACCTGCTTGGCTTAAAGATGGTGATGTTTGATGGCACTGTTATTGATCTGGGTGGCAAAGCGTTGGATATGCCAGGCTATGATCTCATCGGATTGCTATGTGGCTCTGAGGGTCAGATGGGCATCATCACTGAAGCGACCGTGAAACTGCTTGCAAAACCAGAGGGCGCAAAACCTGTTCTGTTTGGCTTTGACACCCCTGAAGATGCAGGTCGCTGCGTTAGAGATGTGATTGGCGCCGGCATTATCCCTGTTGCGATTGAATATATGGATAAGCCTGCGATCGAAATATGCGAAGCATTCGCCAATGCGGGTTATCCGATGGATGTAGAGGCTTTGCTAATCGTCGAGGTTGAGGGATCAGAAGCTGAGATGGATGCCATGCTCGACAAGATCATCGATGTGGCCAAAACGCATAATGTAAAGACCGTCAAGGAAAGCCAATCCGCATTCGAAGCCGCGCTCATTTGGAAAGGGCGAAAGTCGGCCTTTGGCGCGACCGGCCGGATTGCTGATTATATGTGTATGGATGGCACCGTGCCATTATCGCAATTGGCATTTGTGTTGGAAGGCACGGCTAAGATTATTGAAAAATATGGTCTTCGGGTCGCCAATGTATTCCATGCGGGCGATGGCAATATGCATCCATTGATCTTGTTTAACATGAATGATCCGGAAGAAAGCATTAAGGCAGAACAGGCGGGGATGGATATCTTGCGTTTGTGTGTTGATGCTGGCGGATGCCTGACAGGTGAACATGGTGTCGGGATCGAAAAGCGCGATTTGATGACGCATCAATATTCAAAAGAAGACCTTGATCAGCAAATGGCTGTGAGAGCAGCCTTTGATCCGCAATGGATTTTCAATCCGTCAAAAGTATTCCCATTAGAAGTTAGAGAAGACGCATGAGTGAAACCGAATTGATAATGCCCACATCCACTGATGAATTGGTGGATGCGGTGAAAAGTGCAGTCAAAGGTGGGAAAGTCGTTAAAGTGTCCGGAGCAGGCACGAAGGCTGTCATCGGAAATCACGTTGCGGCTGATCTTGAAATCTCAACCACCAAACTTAGTGGTGTCACAGAATATATTCATTCTGAATTGGTCATGACTGCGCAAGCGGGGACTCCTTTATCTGTTGTTGAAAAGGAACTCGCCAAAAACAATCAAATGCTGGCCTTTGAACCTTCGGATTACGCTCAATTGCTTGGTTCGGATAAAGAGCAAACCATAGGTGGTGTCTTTGCGACCAATATGTCAGGCTCGCGCCGTTTAAGTGCGGGAGCTGCGCGCGATGCGCTTTTGGGTGTCAAATTTGTCAATGGCAAAGGTCAGCTGATCAAAAGCGGTGGCAAGGTGATGAAAAATGTCACCGGACTTGACCTTGTTAAATTGCTTGCAGGTTCTTGGGGCACGCTTGGCATTATGAGTGAAGTGACATTTAAAGTCCTGCCTCGCCCTGAGATCATGAAAACTATACTCATCTCTGGCTTAAGTGACGCTGATGCAACTTCTGCCATGGCAAAAGCCATGGGCCAATCAACTGAAGTGTCATCTGCAGCCCATCTGCCACAATCGGTAAGTGGTGCATTTTTAGACGGTTCATATGAAGGGCAATCCATCACCGCATTGCGCTTGGAGGGATTAAAAGAATCCGTTGACGATCGTGAAAAACGGCTCATGGATGCGTTATCAGAATACTCAAATTTATCCGTCATTGAGACCGAACAGTCTGCAATTCTTTGGCAAGAGATTGCCAATGTGAAGCCATTCATTGATGCTGATACAATTATTTGGAAGGTATCCGTCGCACCATCTGAGGGACATAAACTTGTTGCCGAACTCGGTAAGACAACGGATGTTGATGCCCTTTATGATTGGCAGGGTGGTCTGGTATGGATCTCCATGAAATCAGGACACAATGCAGGGGAATTGCGCCAATTGATCAAATCGTTGGGTGGTGGTCATGCAACGTTAATCCGTGCATCGGAGGAAGTGCGATCCGAGGTCGATGTCTTTGAACCTCAACCGTTGCCAGTGGCAGCCTTGTCCGCACGGATCAAAGCGCAAATTGATCCACAAAATATACTCAATCCAGGTCGCATGTCGCAAAATGATGATGTGATGAACAAAGCGGCGGTTTAATCAAATGAGAACAACTTTTTCACCCGATCAGCTTAAAGATCCGATGGTATCAGAATCAGAAGCCATCCTTCGTAAATGTGTGCATTGCGGATTTTGTACAGCAACCTGTCCAACTTATGTGACGCTTGGTAATGAACTCGATAGTCCTCGTGGCCGTATTTATCTCATTAAAGACATGCTGGAAAACAATCGCCCAGCCGATGAGAAGACGGTCAAACATCTTGATCGCTGCTTATCATGTCTGGCCTGTACAACGACCTGTCCATCAGGCGTTGATTATATGCATCTCATTGACAATGCGCGGGCTTATATTGAGAAGACCTATGATCGACCGATGATGGATAAGATCATCCGAGCAATCCTCGTCAATGTATTGCCTTACCCAAAACGCTTCCGTCTGGCACTTCGCTTTGCGCAGATCGGCCGACCGTTTGCTGGATTGTTTAAACAAGTTGCAGCGTTCAAACCCATGGGCGCGATGTTGGATTTGGCGCCAAAATCAATTCCATCGGACACAAGTTCCGCAAACCCGGGCACGCGAGCCGCGAAGGGTAAGAAACGCGCCCGTATTGCGATCCTATCGGGTTGCGCGCAGCCTGTGCTTAACCCGGCCATCAACCAGGCAACCATGGATCTCTTAAACCGCTTTGATGTCGAAGTGGTGGTACCCGAAGGTGAGGGCTGTTGTGGGGCGCTGACACATCATATGGGCCGCGAACATGTGGCGCATCAATCAGCCAAAAACAACGTTGATGTGTGGACCCGTGAAATCGAAAATGGTGGTTTGGATGCAATCATCATCACCGCATCGGGTTGCGGCACAACGATTAAGGATTATGGCCACATGCTGCGTGATGATCCTGAATATGCGGTCAAAGCTAAACGCGTGTCAGAACTTGCCAAAGACATAACCGAGTTTTTATCAACGCTTGAATTACCAAAGATCACGCGTGATGAGGAAATGGTTGTGACTTATCATTCGGCTTGTTCAATGCAGCACGGGCAGAAAATTACCAACCATCCAAAGGACCTTTTGCGCGCCGCTGGTTATACAGTCCGTGAACCCGCGGAAGGACATTTATGTTGCGGGTCTGCCGGCACGTATAACATTATGCAAAGTGAAATTGCTGACAAATTGAAGACCCGTAAAGTAAGTAATCTTGAGCGCACGAAACCTGATGTGATTGCTGCGGGCAATATTGGCTGTATCACGCAAATTGGATCGGGCACTGATATCCCAATCATTCACACAATTGAATTGCTCAACTGGGCCTATGGTGGACCTAAACCATCGGGTTTGAATTAAGTTGTAAAAGCCAAATGTTTTGAATTGAGAGCAGGAAAAAACCCAGTTGAATTTTCAACTGGGTTTTGCGTTTTGATCGTATCAATTTGACGGCTTACGCGCCAAAGATACCTTTTTTAACAGTGTAGTATTTGCTGCTGGACTGTCCTGGACCAATCACAATCACTTTTGTGCCAACAGGTGCACGCTTATAAAGGTGCTCAACATCTTTGTTGACCATGCGGATGCAACCAGATGACATGTTTTGACCAATTGTCCAAGGCTGGTTTGTGCCGTGAATGCGGAAGATCGTATCGCGTCCTCCGCGATAGAGATACATTGCACGTGCACCTAATGGGTTATTAATGCCACCTTTCATGAAATGCGGGATCTTGCGACCTTTACGAGCTTCGCGCGCAATCATTGTTTTTGGTGGTGTCCATGATGGCCATTCTGCTTTGCGGCCGATCTTAACTGTACCGCTCCAGCCAAAGCCTTCACGGCCAACGCCGACACCATAACGGATGGCTCTGTTCTTTGACGTGATAAAGTAAAGATACTTTGTGTTGGAATCGATAATGATTGTGCCTGGTTTTTGGCTGGTCTCGATTCGAACGTTACGGCGTTTGAATTTTGGATTAATGCGCTTTTTAGATGACGCAAGAATAACATCACTCTGTTGAGCTTCTGCGACCGGAGCTTGGTTAAATGTAAACGCAAATGCACTTGGCGCTGCAATAACAAGTGCCAAGCCAACACTCATCATTACACAAACTTTTCTCATATAACTCATGTTTATGAGCTCCCCTTTATTGAAATATACCTAGAAA
>JAHDFS010000089.1 GCA_020628035.1 Rhizobiaceae bacterium | reverse complement strand
AATTGGGTATGAGTACGGAAAACGCACCAGAAAACGAAACAGAAGCGAATGCTGAAAATCCAGAAGAACTGGATGAAGCAATCGACGGTCTTCGGGATGTGTTGCAACAAGACGCGGAGGGCTTGGATTTGTCAAGCACAGGAGCGGGTGACGGCGCCCTTGATATTGGTTCTGATTTCGGCGGTGATTTGGGCGGCGACCTAGGTGATGACCTTGGTGGAGATTTCGGTGGCGATTTTAATGCCGCTCCGGATATGGGCTCTGACTTTGGCGGCGATCTTGGAAATGATCTAGGCTCGGATTTCGGCGGCGGTGATGCGCTTGGTTCGGATTTTGGGGCCGGTGGTGATTTAGGTTCTGATTTTGGTGGTGGAAGTCTTGAAACCGCTGACGCAGGCATGAGTGATTTTGGCGCCGGTTCAACGGTTACAGGCGCGACAGGAAGCAGTTCACGTGCTGATCTTGTCATGGATATTCCCATTGATGTGCAGGTCGTTTTGGGCACAAGCCGGATGCAGGTATCTGAGCTTATGGACCTTAATGAAGGTGCTACGATTGGGCTTCAAAGAAAGATCGGGGAACCGGTTGAAATTATGGTCAATGGTAAGTTGATCGGTCGCGGTGAGATTACCGTTTTAGAAAATGATGATACGCGCTTTGGTGTTAAGATGATTGAGGTCATTGGTACTAAAGCAACAACAGGATAAGTATCGTGGATATTTATGACGATTTTGAGCATGATGCTCAATCCGGTAGTTCCAAGGAACTATCACCCCCTGAAAAAGCAGCTGCAGTGTTGTTGGCTATGGGCAAGCCTGTTGCGGGTAAGTTGCTCAAGTTTTTCGAACAAAGCGAATTGCAAGTCATCATTGATAAAGCGCAAAAGCTTCGTCCAATTCCACCTCAAGAACTAGAAGAACTCGTCACTGAATTTGAAGAATTGTTCAGTGAAGGCACAGGCCTTATGGACAATGCAAAAGTGATGGAGAGTATTTTAGAAGAAGGGCTTACACCAGACGAGGTTGACGGATTACTCGGTCGCCAAACTGAATTCCAGGCCATTACTCAAACAATTTGGGATGAGTTGAATGAAGCCAATCCGGACCGGGTCTATCGATTCTTGGAAAACGAACATCCGCAAACCGTTGCTTATATTTTATCCATGCTGCCTTCTTCTTTTGCGGGCAAAACTTTGATGAAGATGCCAGAAGATAAGCGCGTTGATATTGTTCATCGTGCGGTCAATATGAAAGACATCAATCCTCGCGTTGCAGAAATTATCGAACAAAAGGTGCGCGAATTGGTCGATGAGATCAATGCTGAGAAAAATGCGACCGGCTCTGTGAAGGTTGCTGACATCATGAATGAGCTTGATAAGCCTGTTGTTGAATCACTATTGGGTGCTCTTGAAAGCCGCAGCGCGGATACAGCGAATAAGGTTAAACCACGTATCTTCTTATTTGATGATCTATTGCTCATGTCTCAGCAATCAAGGGTCACATTGTTCAACGATATTAATGGTGACGTGATTACACTGGCATTGCGCGGAACTTCACCTGAAATGCAAGAAGCCGTACTTTCAGCGATTGGTGCTCGTCAACGCCGGATGATTGAGTCTGAACTTGGTAATGGTGATCTTGGCAAACCCGCAGAAGTCGCTGTGGCTCGTCGATCCATCACACAAGAAGCAATCCGATTGGCCGGTGAAGACAAATTACGTCTGCGGGAAGACAAACAAGCTGCCTAATGTTAGTCTCATCCAACGATTCGTAACATTACGATAAGGTTGGTCACATGGCCGGTGATGAAGACAAAGACTCCAAAACCGAAGACCCCACCGAGAAAAAAATCCGCGATGCCTTTGACAAGGGTAATGTTCCTTTCGCACGGGAAGTTCCGGCATTTGCGTCTGTTTTGGGTGCGTTGCTCTTTGTTGTATTCTTTCTGCCATCCGGTGTTGGACGTGTAACCTACGGCCTGAAAGGGATATTTGAGAAACCGGAGGATTGGCGGATTATTACAGGTGAAGATGCGCTTGCCATTTTCACCCATCTGTTTTGGGAAACCAGCAACATACTTTTGCCTGCCTTTGCAATCTTGATGACTTTTGGTCTTGCGGCTTCGATATTTCAAAACATTCCAAGACCCGTGCTTGATCGCGTTCAACCCAAATGGAACAGATTATCGATCCCGGCTGGCTTTGGCCGCATTTTTGGTAAAAAAGGCATGGTCGAATTTGCCAAAAACATTGCCAAAGTCATGGTGATCTCGCTGATCATTGCAGTTGTCATGCGCGCTGATTTTATGGATGTTTTGCAGATCATGTATGTTGATCCTGGCGCCATAACACAGGTTATTTCTGATCACGCGATAACAATTTTCATCATTGTATTATTGTCGACTGCTGTCCTTGCGATCATTGATATTTTTGCGACCCGTCATTTTTGGTATGAAGACCTACGAATGACAAAGCAGGAAATCAAAGATGAAATGAAGCAGTCCGACGGTGATCCGATGGTCAAAGCACGCCAAAGATCACTTGCAAGAGACCGCGCCCGAAAACGCATGATGGCAGATGTCCCCCGGGCGACTTTGGTTGTTGCCAACCCGACCCATTATGCAGTTGCACTTCGATATGATGCGGAAGAAACGGGCGCTCCTATTGTTGTCGCTATGGGTCAGGACCTCATTGCGTTGCGCATTCGTGAAATTGCTGAAGAACATGATATTCCTGTTTTTGAAGACCCACCGCTCGCACGCTCAATGTTTGCGCAAGTCTCGCTTGGTACTTTAATTCCATCGGAGTTTTATCAGGCAGTCGCCGAGTTAATTCATCGTATATATGATCAATCGCACCGTTAGCGACCATGATTTCGGTCGTATTTTTAAGCGAAATGTAATGTTTAACCCGCCAGGTTCGACAGCGTAGCTTATGCTGTTGCAGTCCTAAATCTTGCGGTTTCCTTGTTTGAAAGAAGCATGTACCCAGTTATGAAGAAAACACCCCACACTCACGAACATGAAAAAATCGTTGCTCAAGCACTTGCGCCAGTTGCACGTGAATTAAGATTGATCGACATAGCAGATCTCATTGCGATGCTAAAATATGAACGCCATGCAAGTTTGTCTGAGTTGGTGACATCTGCAGCTGAACTTTATTTCCTTCCAGATACTGTCAAACTTGGCACCGGGGGAGATTATGTCGTTGATTGGGATTACAATCCAAAAATTGTTCTTGATCTTGAAATTTGTCCAAACGAGGTCACGGTCTATGTACGCCTGACATTGGAGAAAGACTTCTGCGGCATCGAAATCAGCCACATCGAATTTAAAAATAACTTTATGAACGAAGCAGAAAGCGCACGTTTTTTAAGGCAGACATTGGAAAATGCTGCATTTTCAATGCACACAATGCCTGAGGTTCCTGAAGCCTATCGCGCTGTTTAATCAAATTATGTGATTAAACCCAATCGAATTGCTTTGGCGATGGCTTGTATCCGATTGACGCTATCAAGTTTTGTGGTCGCGGAGCTCAAATGAGCATTGACCGTGTGAACCGATAAGTTCAGCATTTCTGATATTTCGTCACTGGTTAAGCCGTTGCCAGCATATTGCAAACATTCTGTCTCGCGATTGTTAATCGAGACAGAATCTGTTCTGGCCAACATTTCAATTTTCAAAAGCTCGCGAAGAATGACGAAGACTTTGCGGTGAATATCGATGAGCATCTCACGCGTTAACTTGATGGAGGGTGAGAAATATATCGCCAAGCCAGATTGTTTGCCACCTAGATGAACCGGAAATGCAAGTCCGCTAAGTGCAACATTTTCGGCTTCAATCTGTTTTGCAGGGCCTGTGCTCGTGATAAAACTCGCATCTTGATCGCGCGCTGCCCAATATACGGGATTTGGGGATTTATTGACATGGGCAGATAGAGCTGGACCAAGAGTTTCAACCACAGCATTGGCATTTTCATCTCGATCAAAGCTTGAATTGCTCATAATAACTTTGAGCGGCGATAGAGAATTTAAGGCCCGTGAATTGACCGCAATTACAAAACCAGCCGCACCAATGCGCTTTTGCAATTCGACCGCTTTTGGAAAAAAATCTGCCTTTGATCTATTCACATTCAGATTTCCACCGATTTCCCAATGTGTCGCAGAATCAGCTGACCATGATGTTTCCAAGTCCTTCATAATCTTTGTCTCCAATTCCTCATATCAATTGACCACGAACAGCTTCCGCGACGGCTTCGGCTCGCGATTTGGTGGCTGTTTTGTTCATGATACTGGTTATGTAATTGTTGACGGTGTTGCGAGAAATCCCGATGATCAAAGCTATCTCATCGCTTGTTTTACCTTTTGCAATCCATGAAAGGCATTCCATCTCGCGGTCGGTTAGTTCTGCCTGATTGCCCTCGGCTGATTTCGAAACAACAAATTCTGCAATATGATAGGAACATGCAAGCGCCGCATCTCTGAGGCGTTCTTGCGCAATTGACGTGCCAGGCTCAAATAAGAAAAGAATAATAAATTTCTGTTCGCCGCATGTAATGGGAAGAACACAAATCTGATTGGCAAATTGTTTTGGAATTCTGAAAAGCTCACCTGCGTCCAAAAACGCAGGTTCAAATGCTGATTTAGGAGGTAGGCGCTCGGTGACATCTGCTCGCTCTGATACGATTGCCTGACCCAATGCTTTCGCAAGATCATAAGGCCAGTTTGAACTGATAACGAAATTATCTGATCCGTCATCTCGCACCAACAAATATGCGCTACTGCTGATAAATTTACAGGCTATTTCAAGGCCGTCGCTGATATGATCTGAATTTGCACTTTCACAAATTTGCTCGAAAAAGTCCCCGCGGGTCATCACTTCCACACCTAAGTCGTCAATGGTGGTTGTGTCCTCAAGCATTACAATTCACAGCTGCCCTTCATTTTTGATGTTATCCATTGTCGTCCGCATGACAAAATAACCATTCCCCCAATTTACAGCCGAAAATACTCCGCCGCATTTTGTTTAGACAGGTCCTTTCCCCACTGCATATTCGTTAACAATTGTATCAACGAATATAATTATCACCAATCGAATTACTAAAATCTATAGGTATCTTTGAGTACTTTACAATTAAGATTTTTACTTTACCACGATTCGGGTGATTTTCTAGATGAAACAACTCAAAATATGTTCATTTTGAACTTATTTTTTATCTTCACTATTAGATTGAGAATAAAAGTTCAAAAATAAATATCGATATTTTTTAACAATCTCAATTGCGTTGAAATTCACAGGAAATAATGAATGCTGGTGAATTAATATTTCTTTTTTTAGAAGATTTTCGCAAATATTGCGTTTTATTTTCCAAAATATTCATATGATTGAAATGAAATTCAACCCAAAATACTAATTTATTAGTAAAAAACCGAATCACCTACCTGTTTGGGGGGGGCAAACACCCGCACAAACGCATTGTTCTGTGCTGATTACGCTTTGTTTGTTGAGTTTATCGAAGGGACAAGTGCTGCATTGATTTATGCAGCATCTCCAACTGCCCACTTACGAAGAACTTTGGCGGCACGTTCTTCACTGATCTCCACCATAGACGACAATCTCTTCTCAGGGCCACCTTTAACACGTCCGGTAAAGCTCATACCCTCTTCAATGACAACGCCATCACCACCATCACCACCACCGCCAAATTCGGCATCAGCGTCAAATCCAAAGTCGGCACCAAAGCCTTCCATTGACGCAGGTCCTCCAGGCATTCCATCCAAGCCGCCAGCACCTGGCGAGAAGTCCGGTAATTCCAAACCATCGATGTCGTCGAGCCCCGCAATCGCATCTCCGCCTCCGGCAGATGAAGCGTTTGCAGAAGCACCGCCACCTAAGATTGGACGGAAGCCAAACCATACCAACAAGAATGCAACAACGATGAAGGAGATCGCATTGATGATGGTTCCAAGCTGTGCCATTACGACTTCCATAATGCCACCGGATGCAACGGTATCGGCCAACATTTCAGTGGCCAAGAATTCCATGGTTGTGAGCTTAATGGCATCTCCGCGCTCTGTATCAAGTCCAGCAGCTGTTGCGATAACTTGTTGTAATTCTGCAAGATAGTCATCGATCTGCTGTTGAGTAGCATCCGCACCAAGCATTTCTTTAACGCGCGCATCATTGACGACCACAGCAATGGAGAGTTTTTGAACATCATAACTATTACGCACTGTTTGCGTAACTTTTGAGTTAATTTCGTAGTTCGTTTGCTCTTCTTTTCGTTCAGCTAATTCGCTTGAAGATGGGGAATTCCCCCCTGCAGCGGGCGTTTGATCCGGAATATTTTGCTCAACAGTTGCTGGCGCATCTGTTGTGGTTGAATTTGATGTCTGGTTTTCGCGTGTAACCCGGGTTGATCGTTCAACACGAGATTCAGGATCAAATACTGTCTCTTGGATCTGCTGCGTATCTGTATTGACTTTTGCCATGACGCTAGAACGGAAATTGTCGATGCCCAAGAATGGCGACAGCGCTTTGTCGATATTGTTTTCAACTTCATTTTGAATGATCTGAACAATCGACATTGAGCGGTTAAGCGTGCTGTTGGAAAAATCATCACCTGATGCAAGCAACTTGCCTGTTGAATCCAATACGGTCACTTCATCAACGGAAAGCCCCGGAACCGATGAAGCAACCAAATGTCTGATTGAATCTGCTGAGCGGCGTGCAACGGCGTTGCCCGTTCTGACCATTACGGATGCGGAGGGTTTTTGTTCACCACTTCGAAAATTCCCGGTATCAGCCATGACGATATGAACACGCGCGGCATTGATGCCATTAATTTTTTGAATTGTGCGTGCGATCTCACCTTCTAAAGCACGTACCCGTGTGACCTCTTGCATAAAGCTGGTCAATCCCAGGGAACCAACTTCATCGAAAAGTTCGTAGCCTGCGCTGGAGCTGTTTGGCAATCCGCGCTCTGCAAGAATTGCGCGAGCCTGCAATGATGTCCCAGCAGCTACTCTGACGCTTGATCCGTCAGACCCAACCTCATAGTCAATTCGTGCTTCTGATAAAGCGATACCAATGGAATTAATATCATCGCTAGTTAAGCCGATATAAAGGGATTCTGTCGCTGGCTTATTCAAAAACAGACCAGCTGCAATAATTAAAATGACAGCAAAAGCACCGACGCCGCCTAATGCAGCCAAACGCCCTTGTCCTAATTCAGTTAGGTTTCCACCTATCTGCGATAATTGATTGATCAGATTCATTCCACAACCACTAAAGAGATCACAACGATCTCCAAGTTAGTTGCTGAAACTTGCGTGAGTATGGCGCAATTAAGCTGTTCGAACAGAGGACGCGTTCATTTAGCTTAAATTTGGCGCCTTTTACACAGTCAAACGACTGCTAATAAAGAGAAAACAAGCTATTAGAAAAAATCCAAATCTCCAGACGCTTTTTCGTATTCATCTGCAGAAACCGTTGTTTCAGTTTCTGAGGACAACTTCTTTTTCAAATCAGCAAGTGTGATTAGATTGAGAGCTGTTGTTAAATCAACGAGATGATCAACATTGATATCGTTTGAAACAGCATCGACAAAATCTGCGAGACCGCGTGCTTTTTGAACAGCCAAATCGATACCTTGAAGCAGTTTCATATGCTCCATTGCATCTACAGAACTTGCCACCTTTTCGCATTCAAGCATGGGTTCAAGACGTTCGATCAAGACCGCAACATCCAACATTTCTGCACCAACACGGGACAGTATTTCAGCCAGCGGCTCATGAAATTCACCGCTATTTTTTTCTAAAACATTTGACATATACGCGTCCTCTACAAACTAATACTCAAAATTTAATCAAAAGAATTCGATATCATCTTTAGGTGCAGCCGCTGGAGCAGCCTTCGGAATTGGTTTACGCTCGCGTGCAACAGCCCGTTCGGCTTCGCTACCATTGAGAATACACTGACGTGCACGGCCGCTTACCGGCCAATATTCCAATTTCCGTCCGTGATCGCCACCAACGTTGGTTCCCACAATCATGATGCCCTCATCCTCGAGGAATGATTTGGCAAAGATTGCATTTTTTTCACCGACATTGGAAAGACCGGGTATTGTCTTGCCACCACCGATGATCTTGGCTTCAATACGATCACGGCTTGCACCTTTTTTCAAAAGTCCGTTGATCAACAACTCCATCAGGTGAACACCATAACGGGCACTTTCGCCACCGCCTGATTGCCCACCGTCACCTGGAAGAAGGAAATGATTCATTCCCCCAACTCCGGCAACCGGATCACGTAAACAAGCAGCCACACATGATCCCAGAATAGTCGACAAAACTACATCTGGATCCGTAGTTACCTGATACTCGCCTTGAATGACGTGAACTCGTTTCCCCCGTGCTTCCATTCTCTAAAGCGCCCCGAATACTGCTTCAATCGCAGCTTTCATTTTTTCAATCGTAAAGGGCTTGGCTAGAACATTATTTGCGCCCAATGCCGCTGCCTTCTTCACCAATTCACGATCGCCTTGTGCTGTGAGCATAATGAACGCCGCACGCTGAGTCGCCGGGTTTTTACGCACGCCTTCCAAGAAGCCCAAACCATCCATATTCGGCATATTGAAATCCGAAATCACCAAATGGTGAGGTTGGGTTTGCATGATCTTTAGACCCTGCGCACCATCAGCAGCTACTGTGATATTTTTGAAGCCAAGCGATTGTAGCGCTTCCCCCAAAAGTAATCGGCTGGTTACCTGATCATCAACGATCAGAACTTTTATTTTTTGTGCAATAGACATTAGGCTACCCTGTCCCTTCTTACTGCAGTTAACTTATATATTTGATCTGTTATATCCCCGATGGCATGCTGCGTTTCGACGGCTCCGATCTCAAACGCTACCTTGGGCATTCCGTAAACGACACAGGATTTTTCATCCTGGCCGATTGTGCGTGCTCCCGCTTCTCGCATTTCCAAAAGGCCACTTGCACCATCCCGACCCATGCCGGTCAAGATAACTCCCACTGCGTTTTTTCTGGCAATTTTAGCAACCGAGCCAAACAACACATCGACTGATGGACAATGACCAGACACCGGGTCACCTTCTTGAAGGCTAATTCGTGGCGAAGACTGATTGACGACTTCCATTTGACGCGTGCCGCCAGGGGCGAGCAATACTTTGCCGACCTCAAGACGATCTCCGTCTTCAGCTTCTTTGACAACTGGTGCCGATAGGCGATCCAATCGATTTGCAAAACTTCCAGTAAATGCAGGTGGCATATGCTGTGTAATAACCGTCGGTGGACAATTTTTAGGAAACTTAGAAATCACTTGAATAAGTGCTTCAACACCACCAGTTGACGAACCAATTGCAATGATTTTCCGCGCAGGTATGTAATTTTCATAGCCTTGCTGCTTTACCGGCTGACGCACTTGCGGCACTGGTTTTGTGTAATTGCGTTTCGAACGCCCCGCTGCTTTGACAACGTCAGCAAGTCCGCTAAACGGTGCACTATCACCCTGGCTTGGTTTACCAATACAATCAAAAGCACCTATCTCAAGTGCGGACAATGTTGCCTGTGCACCACGATGGGTAAGCGTTGAGACCATGATGACAGGCATAGGTCTCAGCGTCATAATCTTTTCTAAAAATTCAAGCCCGTTCATATTGGGCATCTCGATATCGAGCGTGACAACGTCTGGATTTAGCGATTTGATCGCGCCGCGTGCTTCCATCGCGTCGCCTGCTTCACCAACAACTTGAATCTCTGGGTCAGCGCTTAGCACCGCTCTTAGCAGGCCGCGCATTGTTGCAGAATCGTCGACGACCAGTACTTTGACTTTATCTAACATACGTTCTACCCCTCAAACCTGAAGGCAGTGACGCCAACGTTGTTAAAGCGACTTTTTGCAGATCCGGACAAACGCTCCGAATGGCCGATATAAAGATATCCGTCTTTTAAAAGCACATCTGAATATCGCTGCCAGATTTTTGCCTGCGTGGCATCATCGAAATAAATCACGACATTTCGACAAAAGATCACATCAAACTTGCCTTTAAACGGCCAGTTGGCAATGAGATTTAACTCGCGGAAGGAAATTAGATCTTTCACATTTTGTTTGACCTGAAATTTGCCTCTGCCCAGATCGTTGAAATAGTCATTTCTAAATTGTGGGCCCACTGGTTCGATCGCATCTGCGGTGTATATGCCTTCACTCGCAGAAGCCACAACCTTAGGATCGATGTCTGATGCGAGCAGCTTGAAATCATAATTGCTTGCATCGGGAAAGGCTGACAAAATCGTCATAGCCAAGGAATATGGCTCATGTCCCAATGAACATGCAGATGACCAAATTCGGACCCGCCCACCGGTTTTCGCACGCGCCATAAGTGGCGGCAAAACATCACTTGCAAAATGTTCGAAATGGTGGCGTTCACGATAAAATTTTGTAAAATTCGTTGTTAGCTGTGAGAGCATTTCACGGCGCTCTTCCGCACCACGCTCTGAACTCACCAGATCACAATAATCTCGAAAACTTGTCAGGCCGATTTTTCTTAAACGCTTGGAAAGACGCGAATAAACGAGCGATGCCTTGCTTTCATTTAGGAAAATGCCCGCATCCGCATAGATCATATCAGCAATATCTGAAAGATCACGCCGCGTTAGCGGAGCTTCGCCAGCAACCAATTGCTCCGAAGCTGAACCATTTGCCATTATTGAACTCGAAATACTCATTACAAAATTCGTCCTTAAGCTGACATCATTTCTTCTAAGGCCAGACCCTGACCTTTGGACGCTGATACAATCATGTCGACATCCAAGATAAGCGCTACTCGGCCATCACCAAGAATTGTCGCAGCGGCGATACCTGGAACGTTGGAATAGTTAGATTCCAAGCTCTTGATCACAACTTGACGCTGGCCTTGGATAGCATCCACCATAAGCGCGCGCTGTCCGCCACCTTCGCTTTCCACGAGAAGCGCAACACCCTCAATTGGATCAGCTGGTTCATCGCGGAAGTTTAAGATCTCGCCAACATCAACTAATGGGCAGAATGTTTCACGAATGGCGATCAGACGTTGTTTGGCGCCAAATCCATGAATATCAGCCTTTTCGGGCTGCAAGGTTTCAACAATCGCAGTTAGCGGCACAACAAGAGTTTGATCTGCAACAGATACGACCATGCCATCAAGAACCGCCAAGGTAAGTGGTAGGCTCATTGAGAAGATTGAACCTTTACCAGGGTTGGACTGAATTGAAATTCGTCCACCTAAAGACTGGATCGATTTTTTAACCACATCCATGCCTACACCACGACCAGAAATATCTGACAGTTTTTCAGCTGTGGAGAATCCTGGATGGAAGATCAAGTTGTCGATTTCTTCATCTGACAAGTTGCTCTCAGGTGTTATGAGGCCGTTGTCCAAAGCCTTTTGCTTCACACGTTCACGATTAATGCCAGCGCCGTCATCTTCGATCTCAATAACAATACGACCAGAACGGTGTTTGGCAGACAATTTCACCATGCCTTGCGCATCTTTACCGGCAGCCACGCGATCTTCTGCTGATTCAAGACCATGATCTACCGAGTTACGGATCATGTGAGTTAATGGCTCAGCGAGCTTATCAATAACGGTTTTATCAACCTCGGTGTTTTCACCTTCAGTGACAAGGCGCACATTTTTGCCAACCATGTCTGCGATCTCACGCACAATACGTGACATGCGCTGGAAGACAGGTTTCACAGGCTGCGCACGAATAGCCATCACACTATCCTGGATCTCGCGTGTGAGCTGGTTCAATTCATCAAGGCCGAGATTAATGTTGTTGCCTTGGCCGCTAACGGTCTCTTCGTTTTCACCCACGCTTTGCGCAAGCATAGCCTGATTGATCACAAGCTCAC
The DNA here is from genome assembly GCA_020628035.1 of Rhizobiaceae bacterium. Classification (GTDB taxonomy): domain Bacteria; phylum Pseudomonadota; class Alphaproteobacteria; order Rhizobiales; family Rhizobiaceae; genus Lentilitoribacter. Next base: position 966 of record JAHDFS010000089.1, on the reverse strand, counting down.
CAACCAAGTTGATTAAACGGTCAACGCGTTCCAGATCCACACGGATTTGTTGGGCTGGTGCAACGGCTGAAACTTTTGGCTTTTTCGCAGGCTCTTTCGCAATTGGCGATGCTGCTTTTGCAGGCTCAGGTGTTGGCGCAGGTGCAGACGTCGGCGCTGGCGCAGGAGCTGCTTCGGCAACCGGAGCTGCTGGCGCAGGTGCTGGTGCCGGTGCAGGCGCATCGGCTTGTTTGGCTTCCGCAGGTGCAGCCGGCTCGTTTTCTTCCGTCTCGCCCAACATTGAAAGATCAAATGGAACCGGAACCATCGGTGCTTCTTCACCATCACCTTCTGCATCTGGACGACCAGCTGTGACTTCTAATTTACAGTCCCATTCGGCGAATTCGAAGACCTGACGGATTGCTTCTTCATCGCTTTCAGTTGTGAGCGTGACACTCCAAGTCAAATAAGAATCTTCAGGGTCCATGCCCTCAAGATCAGGTAATGCTTCGGAATTGCAACGCACTTCCATAGCGCCAAGCTGGGCCAAATCTCTAAACAACAACGCTGTGTCATTGCCTTTCGCGTAAAGACCAGCATTTGGCTTAAATTCAATTGTGTAAACTTTCCCGCTTGTGGCTTCTGCAGGTGCGTCTTCCGCAGGCGCTTCGTCCATATCATCGAAAGAAAATGGAACAGGTGTGAAACCGCTATCATCCGTTGGTGCAGGTGCGTCAGAAGCTTCGGCAGCAGGTGCTGCTGGCGCAGCTTCCGCAACAGGTTCCGCTGGCGCAGCAGGTGCAGCAGGAGCTGCAGCTTCAGGCGCGGCGTCACCGTCTGGTAGTGGTTGGCCATTTGCCAATGCTTCTAGATCTTTTGCCAAGGTTGAGGAACGCGCTGGATCGACAGTGCCACCATCTCTGGCCGCTGCAGTTAAATCTGCCAAGACATCTGCAGATTTAAGCATGACCTTCATAACAGTTTCAT
>JAHDFS010000088.1 GCA_020628035.1 Rhizobiaceae bacterium | reverse complement strand
CTGAGAGTCCAATACAAAACCAAGATGAACCGTGCGTAAACTTTGCGACACTACCTGCCATTGGTACCCCCTTTTGGAACAGGATTAAGCCCGCTCTTGCAATGGCTAATCATACCAATACTTGTTCTTTGGCTTACAAAGCGCCAACTAAGTATATGGATCTTAACCGACTGACGATTGAGGACTGCATTGCGCATCGTTGAAAGACTTAGTTAGTTGCTGATCAAAATAGATGCAATTGGGCGTGTAATGCAAAATAGCCATATCTATCCACCCCATATATTCTACGATAATATTAGCGATTTCTATGTCCTCACTATCTATCAAAACTCTAGATAATGTGAAATAACACCCTTCTTGCCGACATCATTTCAATTGAGGAATAACTCACGAAAATCGCCGCTGCAGCAACACAGAGGCCAATTCCGAAAGTAAAACCAGAGCAGCAACAGCTAACGTAACGGAGGCTGCTTTGTCATATTGAAATGAACGGACGTATGTCTGAATATACAAACCAATCCCTCCAGCCCCAACAATTCCTAAAACTAGGCTTTCGCGCAGGTTGAGTTCAAAGCGAAAAATAGTGTCGCGCAAGATCACTGGCGCCATTTGTGGCCAAATCCCCCACCGCAATTGCTGTGCACGCGATGCACCGGCGCTCTGGAGGGCGATAATCGGCTGCGACGACACATTGTCGATGGCCTCTGCGTAAAACTTTGCTAGCATCCCTGTGGCATGGAATGTAATTGCAAGGATACCCGGCAATGGGCCTAATCCAACCGAGCTTACCATGAGCATTGCAACGACAATAAGTGGAATTGCTCTCATCGTCGCAAGAAGTGCTCTTATTGGGCGCCATATAAACGCTGGGGACAATTTTTCCGAAGCAAGAACGGCGAGACCAGCTGACAACATAACAGCAAAGAACGTCCCAAGAATTGCGATCCGGAGTGTTTCTACCAATCCCTTTAGTATTTCCGGCCAAACGCTCCAATCGAGAGGAAACATCCTGGCAACAAATTCACCTAAACGCGGCACGGCTGTTGCAAATTTATCCCCGCTGATGTTCGCGCTAAAAGCCGCCCATACTATAGCACCTCCAATAACAGCCCAGATCAACATACGTGCCATTAGCTAACCACACGCAGTTCGTGTTCCATGCGACTCCCATCATAAAGCCGCTCTATATCGCCTTGACCAACGCTCGAAGAGGGTTGATCAAACAAAACCTCACCATTTCGTAGTCCTATTACCCGATCAGAAAATCTTTGCGCCAAATCAGGCTGATGCGAACTAAACACAACACTTGTGCTGTCATTGCCTGCTTGAGATGTTATCAATGCAAGTAGGCTGGTGGCCGCTGCGGGATCCAAATTACTCACAGGCTCATCCGCCAAGATTACCTTGGGCTCTTGAGCAAGGCATCGTGCTACAGCCACACGCTGTCGTTGTCCACCAGAAAGCTCATCTGCTCGTCGACTCGCAAGATTGGATAGACCAACATTAGCTAAGGCACCCGAGACGACCAGATGATCTTGTGCATCAAATTGCCCCCAAATTGACGACCAATGCCGAGTACGCGCTAATCGACCATTCATGACATTTTGATAGACACTGAGGCGATCCAACAACGCAAACTCTTGGAAAATAAACCCTACATCAGCACGATCTGATCGCGAGAACGCCTCGCTTCTCTCCAATGGTTTACCCAACACTTGCACAGTTCCACTATGCAAAGGCTGCTGCCTATCCAACAATTCCAGAAGAGTTGATTTACCTGCTCCCGATGGCCCAAGCAATGCAACACGTTCGCCCTTCGAAACGGTTATGTTGATGTTGTTTAAGGCAGTTACATCATTGAAATGGTGCGATACGCTTGATAGTGCAAGTGCTATCTTCATTCGATAAATCCGTATTTCCGAGCGACTGCACGCACACCGTCATATGCAGCAGTATCTGAGACAACATAGCCGTCAGGTCCATATAGATACTGTAGCAAATACCGATTTTCAGGTTCGTTCAATGTCAGCATCATCGCTGAAAATTTCGCCTTTACGGCTCCATCCAAACCAGGGCGTGCTATGACCGCGTGACTTGGTATTTGTACTGATTCTCCGAGTACTTTAATTTGTGTTTGCTGGGCAGGTGTTAAAAGTAGGTCCGCATATTGACTGGCGCCCGCAGCGTCAACCAGGCCGTTTGCCATAGCCTGCATTGCTTGCTGGTAACCCCCGGCAAAAAAAGTGTTGGCAAAAAAATCTCCTGCACCCTGAGTTCCTTCAAACAGACCTGCATCTACAAACAAATCCAATGGATAAAGGTAACCAGACTCCGATACGGGATCAGCAAACGCGATATCGCGCCCCTTCAAATCTGCCAATGTGTCTATTTTACTATCTTTACGAACGAATATACGACCGGAATAACTTGGCTGACCTCGATAAACTTCCGACACGAGTGGTACTGCACCGATTTCGGCTTCGGCCAACACAAAAGGTAGGGCTCCCATGAACGAGATGTCTGCGTCAGCGTTTCGCAAGGCTTCCACGGCCGCTGCATGATCAAAAGTAACAAACCCGTTTACTGGCTGGCCTAATTGCTCGCCCATCCAGTTAGTGATGATTTCAATATCTCCTAAGAGTTTTTCTGGATTTTCCTGAGGAATAAACGCGACATTTATAACGTCATCTGCGAATGCCGTGGCAGTACAAAGTGCAAAAGAAGTGAGGGTGGTTAGAAACATGCGACGATCAAACATCAATACATCCCTTCGTCGATTTCAGATTGTAACTCTTTAAATGATTCCCATTTGAGGGCAGCGCTTTCCCAATCTCCCCCTGCAGCTGAGTAACCAACTGAACGCAATATTGAGGCAAGTCCGTAGACTTCATTTTTCGCTGACTGGTTAATCATCGTTGATGCATCAGCTTCTAAATCAGGTGCAACAGTGTCAATCAAGATGGCAATATTTTTGCGGTCTTGCATTGGGATAAGAGTATTCAAAGTTGAAGCAAATGTCGTCAGTTCATCAAAAGCCAACCGGAACTTGGACGCGCGAATATCAAAAATTTGATACGGCTCTTCCCCACCGCCTATTGCTTCAAGATACGAAGTCAGATCGGATAGTTCCGCTGTGCTCAAGCCTAGTGATTTAGTAGCATTAAACCATTCGACAACACTTCTAAGTGTCGGCAATGACCCGTCGTGCATATACGGCGCTGTAAAATTGACATTTCGGAGAGTGGGGGTTTCAAATTGGTTCGCTGATCCACCAGGGAAAGGCGGCTTAGATGACCCTATATCGTATGATTGACCATCACGAAAATGACGATCTGGTACATGGCATGAAGCGCATGAGCGACCCTTCAGCCCATTAAAGGGTTTATTAAAAAGAACCTCACCACGTTTTGCTTGTTCGGAAGCAATGTCAGTGAGAATTCCTTCACGGTTAATTTGTGGGTTTGGCAGAAAATCAAACTGGCGCATATAAGCAATCAAAGCATCCAATTGGAACGGAGTTGGTTCTTTTCCTGCAAATTCCGTGACGATCACATTACGGGTAAAATCACGCAAACTGGGCTCTCGCCCATCACGGCCGTACGGACCGGTAAATCGGATACCTCGCAATGATGGCGTGTCGAGATGATCATTTACACGGTCATTAAACATCGGATTAAAAAATGACCCATCTACATCCATCCCACCAGCATGACTGCTAAGACCAGGAATAAAGAAATCACGATTTATATCCGAACGATTATGGCAAGTTGAGCAAGTTATTCTCAAATCACGTGCTGGCCCACCAAAAATCTCAGGGCTATCAAACAACATGTCTCCGTATGCAACAAGTGGCATATCTGCTTCGTCCAACCCAGCCTCTTCAAACTGCAATACCAAACGGGGAAACTCGCGCTGATCAGCAATATTGGACCCAGGCGGCAACGATATTGGCACCTCTACTTGCATACCAGTTTTTACAATTTTCTCAGGAACCGAAGTCAATTTTTTGCGTGGTGTTAGATTTGAAGAGGGGTAATTTTCGCTCAAATAGATCTCTATTATCTGGCGGGCTGCAGCGAAGGCTTCATGATCAGATTTTGGTAAAATGGATTGGGATAGACTAACGCTCCCAACTGCTGAGTTTAGTGCTAGCCAAGCGCGTCCAAGTTCACGAAAGCCGCTTGGGTCTCCCGCCTTAATACCGTCAATAAAACTGCGATACAAAGCTTGCGCTTGAGAAATGTTCAGTGCCGCTACTGGCTCACCTAGGGCAAATTGTGCAGTTTCCAACGATATCAGAATACCGCTTCGAATAACGTTAGTAGCTGCCTGAAATAACGCTTGACGGTCTTGGGTGTCGAAGGCTTCATTAAGCGCATCTATTTCTGAATTTGACAGTTTGGAAAACGCAGACACAGTTTCTGCGCTGCCTTGAATAGGGTCGTTCCAACTACGTTCTATTTGATCCCACGGGATCGGATCAAGATTTGCTAAAAACAAAGTCAATCTGTAAGCAGCGGCGCGCGGCGCCCAAGCCTTTTCTTCAAGCGAAGTCGCTTGAGCGGTTATCGCAAGCAGCAAAAATGATAGAATAACAATAAAGTGTTTCATTGCATGTCCAAAGTTAGATAAGGCTAACTAAATTAGCCATGGCTAATACATTGTCAAGCATTGATTTTTCGTTCATACAGAAATCAACCTGATCAGAATGCAAGAGTTTCCATGAAAAAAGTAACATCAGATGCTTCCAACCAACAATTTGAAGATCAAATCCGACAATTTGAATCTGTACGGGCTGCGCATCAAAGTGAAATGGTTGAGGATTATGTTGAGCTGATCGCAGAACTAATCCATCTCAACGGATCGGCAAGACCTAAAGATATTTCTCAGCGTTTGGGGGTAACCAAACCCACAGTCACAAAAAATCTTGCGCGGTTACAACGAGAAAACTTGATTTCTCACGAACCTTACCGTTCAATAAAGCTAACAGATGAGGGTAGGAGATTGGCAAAAGCTTGCCGAGAACGACATCGTACGGTCGTGGATTTTTTGATAACTCTTGGTGTCTCAGCGAAAACAGCTGAGCACGACGCCGAGGGAATTGAACATCACGTCAGCGACGAAACGCTCGAGATTTTTGCAAAATACACCCGAACGATGACTACTTAGACTCGTTACGCAAATAGTCGTAGTTTCTGAGATATAATGCTTAACTGATTTACTATTATCAACAGATCAGTGCACCTCAACTGTTATTTCTAGGTCAATAGTTCTATGAGAGAACCAATACCAAAGTAACTTTGGCAGATCGTATGACACAGCGTGGTTTAACAGAAGTCATTCATCAAATGTAACGGCGCACCTTTGTCTTGTATATCAGATATGGCTCACCATAGATCTCCACAAGCCATGGTTCTTCAGCAAGCGGCGCAATTAACAAAACTAAAATACCGACAGAAAGTATCGGTAATATCCAGAGCGATGCCGCCAAAAGGCCCCATCCAATCAGGATAACGATATCAGCGACATACTGTGGATTTCGGGACCAGCCATACAGACCATCAGTAATTAACCCAGTCGCATCGCCGCTCGTCGCGTCCATGCCTATTTTAAGCACTCCATTCCAAACCACTATATTGCCGATGAGAATGAGCGGCACTCCCGTAAGCCAACGTATAGTGGCGGGCCACTCAAAGCGATTCCAATCCATCAACCCCAAAATAAAAGCGGTTGAAAATATTAAGATGGTCATGAACCAAACTCGAAATTTGATGGCATTAGTAGCATGATCAGGAGGCCAAACTCGCTTTTCAGGATAGGCGGCAGACCATATTAGCATACCAAGCATGTATGCCCCAGATATCATGCCAATAAGCAGTGTCGCAACATAAGACTCAATGGGCATTATAGAATCCTCTTTGGCCCTGGCTCTCCCTCGCTTCTAAGCCCTCACCTGGATAATACTCCTTACATGCTTCAATAAAAAAGAGCTTTGCGGATCGCCCTGAATTAAAATAACGTAGCCCCAACGATAGAAGGCTATTGCCCTTCAATATCGCAGCTATAAAACCTTTTTTCGAACATAAGACAATAACAGAAAGACTATAACCAATAGCAAACGCAGCTGCTTTTAGATATTGTGAGTCAGCTGTTATCTCCATCATGAACAATTTCCCACGTAAACTTTTGAACATTGCTTAACGCCATCAAATGTTGAAGTGCCAGAAAACCAGCAAGTTTCGTTTACCCGATATTCGTCATCCATTTGAAATATCCCTTTCGAAGTAAAAACAAACACAACTAGCCAGTTTGGTGAATTGAACAACATGATTGGAAAATAATTGCTAAAATACCCATCAACGCTCTACAATTTAGCGACTGCGCAATTTGCGGATTTCTCATATCTGGCCTTTCAAATTCGCTGATTATTGATTAGTAAACCCTCTAGCAACTATAGGTTCAAGAGGTTTTTTATGTGCGCTATTTATGTAACTTCCAAACGCACTAGATTAAAAATTCCGAATTTTTGCTAAAACAGAAAGATATGTGTCTCCGCGGTCTTAGAGCAACAAACTGGGTCGCAACTAATGATTAGGATGGATAAAATAATAGACATGAAATTTGCAGTTTCGACCACTGCCTCTGGCCCTAAACAAACGTCCATCTAAAGGTAAATATCTGAGTTGTAGGCAAAACACTCTCTGTATTGCGTAATGCCATTCCCCACAGAAGAAAATTCTATATCCTCGCAAACTTAGTATTTTTCGCTCTGTTTTGGATGTTTGTAGCCATTATATAATTACGCTGTAGACACAAATGTTGAACTATCAAAATATTACAGAAAACCCTTGAACCTATAGTTGCTAGAGGAATTATAATCTGTAAAATTTGAAAACTCAGAGGTTATGATGTCCAACAACTATTTGTCCTCAACATCCTTAGTTGACTACAATGCGCCGTCGATCCAGTTACTCATTAAAGAACGAGATTGGCAACGTCTCTCGGACAAAGAAAAAATTGGTGTAGCCTACAACTTTGTACGCGATGAAATTCTGTTTGGCTATAACTCGGATGATGCCTTATCAGCCTCTAAAGTGCTTGCGGATGGCTACGGCCAGTGCAATACAAAAGGCACCTTATTGATGGCTTTGCTACGAGGGTTGGGCATCCAATGTCGCTTTCATGGTTTTACAATCGACAAAAGTCTTCAGCGTGGCGTAGTGCCCGAATTAGTTTATCCACTGGCTCCTGAAAATATCATTCATTCCTGGATTGAAATCTTCTACAAGAAAGAGTGGCTCAATCTCGAAGGCTTTATCCTAGACTCAGCAGTTCTTAGCGCACTTCAAAAGCACTTTCCTGAGCGGACGTCGCTCTGTGCGTATGGTACGGGAACAAATTGCCTACAATCGCCTGACATTGAGTGGAATGGCACAAGTACCTATATCCAAAAAACTGGTATCAACAAAGATTTAGGTATCTTTGACGGCCCGGACGAATTTTATAGAGATCATCGACAGTTGACTGGATTACGCGGTGCGTTTTACCGGTATGTTGTTCGCCACTGGATGAACCATCGCGTAGCAAAGATGCGAGATGGCCACATACCAAAAATACCGGGCGGCGAGCATTCGCTAGTGCCCGCACCATCGGCGCAGCATTTCTATGATATTTCGTCATGAACGGGATTTACTAGAATTGTACCAACATACTAACATGCGCCATTGCAATCATAACCACAGATTTTGCTATATGTACTTTCAAACACACTAGTGTCTAGAATGATAGAACGATAGTAAGTCCACCTTGAGCACTATTTTCTCGGAGGTGAACCACTAAATACGGTGTTTACTCAAAAATTATGGCAGCAGTAAAAACTACGTTGAAAGCTCAATATTCTAATAGATATTTAGCACAAAGTTATCGCGGAAGTCGAGTTACTCAACAGCATGGTTATCGCTTCCAACTCGACTTACGCGGTACCACGCATACAAAATTCCAGAAACCATTAAAACAAGCAGTAGAACGCTAGCAATGCCCCAATTGTCATTTATACTATTCTCGATTTGCGCCCCAAATGAATAACCAACACCCACAAGAATGAATGTCCACAGGCAGGCAGAGGCAGCATTTAATGCGGTAAAATTGTACCAAGATAAAGTGCCAAGCCCCATTGGCAAAGCGCCAATTGTTCGCATGCCTTTAGGATATCTATAGAGAAAAACGTATGTCCAACCATATCTAGCGACCAGAACCTTTGCAGTAGACACCGCTTTACTCAACCATTGCCATTTGTTCGACCAGGAATCACCATATCGCCTCGCAACTGCAAATCTAACTTCATCTCCTAAATAACCACCTGCAAACGTGGCAAGTACTACGGGAAGAAGTTCAAGAATATCGGCTTGTGCCGCATAGCCAGCAAACAACGGCAACGCACCACTCTTCAACGCACAATACAGAAACAATAAAATGTATATCCAAACTCCATAATCGCTAATTAATCCCAATAAAACGTCCAAAGAGATGCTCTCCATTTCATGCCTGTCGTTTATCAGAACTCATTAGGCACTCGAAGTTCAGGCTTTTTGCAGATATCTGACGAACACTTCAATATTTATTACGTCCAATCCAGCGATCTCGATCACTTTATGATCGGTTAATCGACACAACACAGCATTTCTCAGATCATGCTAAATAAAAAGGAAATGTGACTATCTCTAAGCTGGTAAAAATCATTGATAAGGTTTCCAGCAAACGAAAATAGAAAAATGGCGGTCCTGCTTATAAAATAGATCAAGAAAACATTTCAGCTCTGTAAAGCAACTCGGCAGGTGTCTTTTTCACAAAATGACCAGTTTGATGATATAAGCAACAACAGCGAGTGTTCCAACTCCCAAACACCAAAGACCAACAAATGCTGCCAAGCGTTTTATCAGTGAGGGGGATTGTTGTGCCACTAATGATACCCCTCTTTAGGATCTACTTTACCACGGAAAACCCAATAGGCATAAGCTGTGTATGACAAAATAAGCGGTATCAATATAGCTGTCCCATAAAGTGTGAAAAGTAGACTACTATCAGGTGCTGCAGCCTCGGCAATCGTCAGCGATGGCGGCACAATATGAGGGTAGAAGCTAATTCCAACACCGATAAAACAAAGTACGAATATAGCTAAAGATGAGAGGAATGGCGCAAAATCGCCCTTTTTCTTAAGCCCATCATATAATCTCCAAGTCGAATATAGAACCAAAAGTGGTACAGCCGTTGTGTAAAAAATAGCTGGGAACGCAAACCAATGTTCGAAGTAAACTGGATTTAAAAATGGTGTTACAACACTTATAATACCTATAAAAATCAAAGTGCTGGGAGCAAAAATCCAAGTGAACTTTCGCATGCGTGTTTGTAGTTCACCATCTGTCTTTATTATAAGCCAAGTTGAACCAAGTAGCGCATAGCCCGAAACAACTGCAAAACCAGTTAATACAGAGAACGGTGTGAGCCAGTCCCACCAACCACCGACATATTGGCGGTTTTCGATCTCTATACCTTGAACCAGGGCACCCAATACAATGCCCTGCATAAGAGCAGCAATAAAAGAGCCTCCAAAGAATGAAATATCCCAGACACGCTCCCATCTTTGAGTGCGCCAACGATATTCAAATGCAACACCGCGAAAAATTAGAGCCAAGAGCATTATCGTAATTGGCATATAGAGCGCGGGTAAAGCAGTTGCATAAGCAAGAGGGAAGACAGCGAACAAACCGCCGCCGCCCATAACAAGCCAAGTCTCGTTACCATCCCAAACAGGGGCAATGGAATTCATCATCACATCACGATCTTGGTCCTCACTGGCGAACGGAAAGAGTATTCCAACCCCAAGGTCAAATCCATCTAAGATGACATATGTAAGAATAGAAAAGGCAATGATACCCGCCCAGATAAAAGGTAGATCAAACATCATAATTGCTCCCTTTCGTTCGCTTTAAGGTCAGAAGATTTCATTTGAATAGCAGGCGTTGTACCCGCAGCACGCAATGGCCCATCATCCAGAATCGTATCAAGTTCCGAAGGTGGTTTACTCATCAAGCGCACGATGTAGAAAGCACCCGCACCAAACACGAAGAAATAGACAATAATAAACGCAACAAGAGACGTGGCAACGGCAGGCGCAGCGACGGGGGATAGTGAATCTGATGTCCTGAGCAGGCTGTAAACGGTAAAAGGCTGTCGACCAACTTCAGTTGTTACCCAACCAGCAAGCACCGCCACAAAGCCGCTTGGCCCCATGATAAAAGCTGCTCTATGGAGCCATTTAGATGTATAGAATGTTCCGCGTCGCCTTGCCCATAAACTCCATAAACCAACACCAAGCATAGCAAATCCAATCGAGATCATTATACGAAAACTCCAGAAGACAATTGCAACAGGTGGTTCGTCTGAGTCTGGCACAGTATCAAGTCCGTCGAGTGGTTCGTTTAAATCATGTTTTAATATCAAGCTTGAAAGTTTGGGGATTTGAATCGCGTAGTCAATCCGCTTTTCTTCTGAGTTGGGAATACCAAATAAAATAAGAGGGGCGCCTTCTGGATGGCTGTCATAGTGACCTTCCATGGCCATCACTTTTACGGGTTGATATTCCAGCGTGTTAAGGCCGTGCAAATCACCTGCAAAAATTTGGATAGGTGTCACAATTGCTGCCATCCACATAGCCATAGAAAACATTGTTTTAGTGGCGGGCCCTGCCTGCTTTTTCAATAAATGCCAAGCGCCAGTGGCACCCACGACAAATGCAACGGTTAGAAAGGCTGCCAACACCATATGTGCCAAGCGATAGGGAAATGAAGGATTGAAAACAATCGCCCACCAATCGTCTGGTACAAATTGGCCTACATCATTTATTAGGAAGCCTTGAGGTGTATACATCCAAGAATTGACTGATAAAATCCATGTGGCTGACATTAAAGTTCCAAAGGCAACCATAGCCGTTGCAAACATGAGTAAACTTGGGCCAACACGTTCGCGACCAAAAAGCATGATTCCTAAGAAACCAGCCTCTAGAAAAAATGCCGATAAGACCTCATAGGCCATGAGAGGGCCGAGAACTGGTCCTGTAATATCTGAGAATACGCTCCAGTTGGTGCCAAATTGATAAGACATAACAATGCCCGACACCACACCCATACCAAAAGCCAGTGCAAAAACCTTCTTCCAGTAATTAAATAGCGCAAGATATTTGAGCTCGTTCTTCCAAAGCCAAAGCCCATTTAGTACAGCAAGATAACTCGCTAAACCAATGGAGAATGCCGGAAAAATAATATGAAATGAGATCGTGAATGCAAATTGAATTCGGGCAAGGAGTTCTGCGCTTAAATCAAATGGCATTGATGACTCCAAACAAAATTCAGTTCACTATTGAATTGAAACTTCTCCAGATTGGTGGCTCTGAATAAAATTAACTTAAAACTTATCAACTAACGTCACCATCAACTTATTGTCGCACGTGCGGGCACAGTATTGTACTGGTACTTCATTGCCTTCACCATAACCGCATTGAACGAAATTTATTCAAAAAACGATTCTCTCAACATTGACATTTGATCCGACCTGAGTCGCGAAATTGCTTCGCCGTCGTATATTCTTCTAACGCTACTCGCATGCTGTACTTGAAGAAGGATTCCTTAAAGCTCACAATATCTAATTGTTGCTATGTTAACTCCGCCGCAGCGCAAACTAATCCCAATTACATTCGTTAATTTTGCTTACTCCCGTAGTAATTACAGAATGTATATGGAATATCCCGATGTACCTTGGGAGCGCACGATTAATTTTCATAATGGCCTCAATTTTAACCATGAAATTGAAAAGCCAATCCATGAGATTGACTCTTTAGCCCAATAAACGTTAACTCTTTGTTAACTATCACAAAGGGTAAAATCATGCTGCGCAAGTGCTGTGTATTTTTGTTTGTCGTTGCATCTGCAGTCGTTGGTTGGACAAGTTCAATCGCCGTGGCAGAACATGCTGGTCGTTCTATGATAACGGGCTCCATAACATCTCAACCTGTTGGCCATTACGAATTTTGTAAACAATTTTCTGACGAATGTAGCATTAGATCTGCACGTAAGAACGCTCCCAAGGTCACAGATTACGGCTGGGATGTCGTCCGCAAGGTCAATAGCATGGTCAATGAAAACGTTGCGCCGCTGACCGATTGGGAATTGCACGGACGAGAAGAAGTTTGGTCTTACCCTGGTCTCGCGGGTGATTGCGAGGACTATGTTTTACTAAAGCGCCAAATGCTTATCGAAAATGGTTTCTCTCCATCAGATTCCTTGATCACAGTTGTTAGTCGTCCCGATGGCGCGGGCCATGCTGTGCTTACGCTAAGAACATCCACGGGTGATTTCATTCTTGATAATCTTACTCCTGATGTCAAAATATGGAATGAAACACCATATAAATATCTTAAGCGTCAAGCCTCTTTTCATACCGGCCGTTGGGTCAGTATTGAAAATGGTTCACCGCTGATGGTGGGTTCTGTGAACTAATCTTTCAAACTGCCATGTTATGTCATGTCAAAACTAGTTAGAAATGGCGCTCCACAAGCTGAATAGAATTGTCTTCATTGCTGTTTTAACGGATAGCTGACAGGGGACTTTCGATACGCCCCATCTATCACAAAGTCTATCGTGGAACTTGTTTACCGAATAGCGATTGTTAGGCATGCCGCGCTTTTTGAATATCAAACCAACAGCCCTCTCTGTTCTGCACTGAACACTAGTGTCAGCCATCAGCGCCTCATGGACAGATTTGCTTGATTTCTTAAGAGAGTAATTTAGGTTCATCATAGCCTCTATGGAGCAAATGATGAGACGAAAGAACGAACGAGCCAAAGATGAAGCAGATCGTGTTGTAAAAGACATTCGACGACAAACACGGCGCAAATCTTCCTCAGAAGATAAGATACGAATTGTACTGGCAGGTCTTCGTGGTGAAGACAGCATAGCAGAACTTTGTCGGCAAGAAGGTATTGCCCAGAGCCAGTATTATTCTTGGTCGAAGGAATTTCTAGAAGCAGGTAAGAAGCGATTGGCTGGTGATGCAGCTAGAGAAGCTAATACTGGTGAAGTTAAG
>JAHDFS010000087.1:2853-13471 GCA_020628035.1 Rhizobiaceae bacterium | reverse complement strand
TTGGTGCGCCCGAGTGGACTCGAACCACCACGGATTGCTCCACAGCGACCTCAACGCTGCGCGTCTACCAGTTCCGCCACGGGCGCACTCTAAAAAACCAACTCTAGAGGTATTATATGAGTCAGCGTGCCAGCATGTAGCAAATGGTTTTGCTTGACACAAGACACGTTTGCAGAAAAAAGCACATCTAATGAAACAAAGGTTAGCTAACATGCTTCGTGACGAGATTAATGTAGATTTCAAGCTCTCAATTGAAGGCGCTCCGGTCAGATGGCGCGTTGAAAACGGGCTAACAGACTATGATGAAGCTGTTTCGTTTATGGAGCAGGAAGCGATCAAAATCGCCAATGGCGAAGCCGACGAATTGGTATGGCTTGTTGAGCATCCTCCGCTTTACACAGCCGGCACCAGCGCCAAGGAACAAGACTTGATCGACCCTGATCGTTTCCCTGTTTATAAAACCGGTCGCGGTGGTGAATATACCTATCATGGCCCCGGACAACGGGTTGGCTATGTCATGCTTGATCTTAAACGCCGCAAACAGGACGTTAGAGCCTTTGTCTCTGCGTTGGAAGCATGGATCATTGGCACATTGGATGAGATGAATATTAAAGGTGAGCGTCGTGAAGATCGTGTTGGTGTGTGGGTGAAACGACCCGAAAAAGCACCCCTGCCCGATGGGTCAATGACTGAAGATAAAATCGCAGCGATTGGCATCCGACTTAAAAAATGGGTGAGCTTTCATGGTATTTCGCTCAATGTGGAACCCGAGCTTCACCATTTTGAAGGCATTGTCCCCTGTGGCGTGCAGCAATATGGGGTCACGAGCCTGGTGGATCTAGGTCTACCTCTTACCATGGAAGACACAGATCTGGTGCTGCAGAAGGTCTTTCAGGACATATTTGGACCTATTGTCAGCGATCACTCTCATAAAGCTCGATAAAGATATCAAGAAGCTTGAAGCTGATATGATCTGATGGAATATGATTCCCACTCCAGGAAATCGACATGCCACGTTGGGCAATGATCCATTCCAAAAACCTTATCCTATCGATCTCAAATGCATCGCTCCATAAATTAAGCAAAAACGCGATGCGACCCGGTTGGATCATCAAGTCTTCCACACCAATTGGGTTCGAAACCGCATTGGCCAACTCATAGGCGCGATCCCCAATCACACCTTTAGCGTCGATGGCACAATAGCCGCGTGCGCCCGACATGATATTGTCATGGTGCAAATCTCCGTGCAGAACCGCGATATCGGTCTGGTTTGAAATGAGTTTTTTGGCCAGATGGCGACTTTGTTCGATACACTGCCAATTTTTGTCGGTCCACGATGCACCGCGCTCTAATTGATCAAGCTCAAAAATCCATTCACTAAGCTCTGGCCAATCATAGTTTTGATCAAACTTTACCTGTCCTAAGTTCTTTGCTGTCTCCACCAAAATGTGAGCTGCCTTATGGTCGTCTCCACCTCGACTTAGATCGCCCAAAGTTGGACCATCAAGATATTCCATCAAAAACGCGTTTTTGCTCGATTGAAAAACTCTTGCTGCACCCTCACCATTGCAATTTTGTAAATAAACAACACCTGCAGCTTCGTTGAGCATATCATCGCCCTTATAAACTTTAAGCACTGAAAAAGATTGGTCATGACGAACAACGCGCCAAATCCGTGCGATATTCGTTTCTGCAATGAGCTCAGGAGATTTAACGTTAAATTCGTTAAGCACATGGTGATCGACTTGGGGAGAATGGGTCATAAACGCACCATATAAAAAACGCCCCACCGTTTCCAGCGGAGCGTTTGATTTCCTCCCAGAAATCTAATTCAATGGATCAGGGCACAAACCTACATCCGATAAAGCAAAGCAATCTCTTGTTCTTGCATTTCATCCACCGCTTCCGGCGCATCGATCAATTGCGCAAGTCCCACAGCGCGCAAATGCTCATGGATGCTGAATTTCTTCGCCACATCAATGATCTTATTAAGCTCGATCATGATCGCGCGATCATCTTCATTTATATCTTCGACTTGTCTGCGATTAGCACCAGTTTGATAAATTCTGTGCGTAATTTGATCCAGCGCCAGACTTAATACGCTCGATGGTGCCCGTTTGGCCAATGACAATATCCGCAGAATCGTGGCAAATTCATTTTTGGTATCCGTCAACCCATTGCGCGTAAGGCATTGTTTGATCCACAGAGCCTGCACATCATCAATAACGCCGTGCTCACCTTCGGTAAACACAATATAATCAGCTATAGATTTGGTAAATAATTCATCCCATTGGGGACATTTATCGTAACACGCAGTTTCGATTGCGAGCAATGTCGCGACATCCTGGCGGCTTTCCACGCCGTTTGGAAACACCTCTTGACGCAACAAAATGACGTCATTTGGCAATATTTTTTGTTTGGCAACCAGCTTCCATGCTGGTCCCGCCATAAGCAATTCACCCATTTTTTCC
Organism: Rhizobiaceae bacterium; assembly: GCA_020628035.1. Taxonomy (GTDB): domain Bacteria; phylum Pseudomonadota; class Alphaproteobacteria; order Rhizobiales; family Rhizobiaceae; genus Lentilitoribacter. The sequence goes on along the minus strand of JAHDFS010000087.1, from coordinate 11,000 downwards.
ATCTCCTCATGAAATGTGTACGCAAAACATAACCACCAGGTGTTTCCATTCACCCAACAAAGATGGTTAAAATTTTAATTTTTTAATTGAAGGGAACAGTTCGGCTCAACTCGTCCAAGACATCCATGCTGGAGGTGCTCACAACGCCGATATTTACACCTGAAACAGGAACACTTGCCTGTTCATCTGGAAAGTCATGCATCGCTTGATGAAGCTGATCCAAAACCAATGCGCAAAACGAAGGTGCAGCTGGTACCGCGCGCTCAAGCAGGCTTTTCAAAAGCTGGAACTCATTATTTGATCTAACCAATCCCTTTTGCGTGATAACGCGTCTGAGCCAATCGCTATTGGCATCAGAAATTCCGCCATAAGGTTCGCAATGGCAAAGAATATAATCAGCAAGCGATGTTACATAATAATCAGACCAGTCCGCACATGTATCTGTGCAAACTTTTTCGAGTGCAACCAAAGTCGCTGCTTGTTTTTCGGTGGTGATGCCATCTTTATAGATCGTATTTCTAAGCTCAAATACATCTGATGGCTGAATAGATTTTGACTTGATGATATCTGTCATTTGGACAGACCTATCTATGTCTGGTGCTCTATACGTCATTTTTTTAAATCCATCTCGTCATGAAATGTTGATGGGAATATTCCCCTTAACCCTACAGCGGGCCCCTGCCGTTAATTGAAACTTAAGATCCTTAACATTCGATAAACGACGATTTATGGGTATTGATAATCAACAAAATCGAGGCAAAATCGTTTTATCCTTGTCAGGTTTTTCATTTTTTGACACATTCGAGAGGATAAAATTGATTTGGGAGTACAAACATGGATGTTCGGGCAGCGGTCGCGTTTCAAGCCGGCAAACCTTTAGAAATCACCACAGTTTCACTTGATGGACCAAGAGCGGGAGAAGTCTTGGTTGAGATTAAAGCCACTGGCGTATGCCACACCGATGAGTTCACGCTTTCAGGCGCAGACCCGGAAGGGATTTTCCCGGCCATTTTGGGCCATGAAGGTGCGGGCGTTGTTGTTGATGTTGGTGAAGGCGTCTCAAGCTTGAAAAAAGGTGATCATGTGATCCCGCTTTATACGCCTGAATGTCGCGAATGTGAGTATTGCCTTAATCCAAAGACCAATCTGTGTCAGGCTATTCGAACCACGCAAGGTGCGGGTCTTATGCCAGATGGTTCGAGCCGCTTTTCAATTAATGGCGAAAAAGTCTTCCACTATATGGGCACTTCAACTTTCGCAAATTACACTGTTCTGCCAGAGATAGCGCTTGCGAAAATCAATCCAGGCGCACCTTTTGATAAGGTCTGTTATATCGGCTGTGGCGTGACCACTGGCATTGGGGCGGTGATCAACACTGCAAAAGCCGAACCTGGTTGCCGCGCTGTTGTCTTTGGCCTTGGCGGCATTGGTCTTAATGTTGTTCAGGGATTGCGCCTTATCGGGGCAGAGATGATTGTCGGCGTTGATATGAACAATGATAAAAAGGAATGGGGCGAAAAGTTTGGTATGACCCATTTCGTCAACCCAAGTGAGGTTGAAGGTGATTTGGTGCCTTATCTCGTTGATTTAACAAAAGGTGGTGCTGACTACAGCTTTGAATGTATTGGCAATACTAAAGTCATGCGCCAGGCGCTCGAATGCGCCCACAAAGGATGGGGTGAAAGCATCATTATCGGTGTTGCTGGTGCAGGTCAGGAAATCTCCACACGTCCATTCCAGCTGGTCACGGGTCGTTCATGGCGCGGAACAGCATTTGGCGGCGCGCGCGGACGCACAGATGTGCCAAAGATTGTAGATTGGTACATGGATGGTAAAATCGAGATCGATCCGATGATCACCCACAAAATGCCTCTTGAGGAGATCAACAAAGCGTTTGATCTCATGCATGAAGGCAAATCAATCCGCAGCGTGGTTGAGTTTTAAAAGCCTTATAAGGAACCAGAAATGAAAATTGTGTCTCAGAACTTCGCCCATGGCGGAGTTCAAGGTGTTTACACCATCGATTCCACCTTTTGCCAATGCGAAATGACATTTGCAGTTTATCTGCCACCGCAAGCCAAAGACGGTCCCTGCCCGGTCCTTTGGTATTTGTCTGGCCTCACATGCAATCATTCCAATGTCATGGATAAAGGTGAATATCGCAAAATGGCTGCCGAGCTTGGCCTCATCATCGTATGCCCAGATACAAGCCCGCGCGGTGATGGTGTGCCAGACGAGTTGACCAATTGGCAAATGGGTAAAGGCGCAGGTTTTTATCTAAATGCAACTGAAGAACCATGGTCTCAATATTACCAGATGGAAAGTCACATCATGGATGAGCTTCCCAAGGTAATTAAAGACCATTTCCCTGTTGATATGGATAGACAAGGCGTATTTGGCCATTCAATGGGTGGTCATGGCGCTTTAACGCTTGCTCTTAAAAATCCGGATACATTTAAGAGTTGCACTGCTTTTGCGCCCATTGCGCAACCCATGACGGCTGATTGGTCACGACCAGCTCTTGAGGCTTATTTAGGCCCAGATGAAAGCAAATGGCGTGCATATGATGCAACTGCACTTATTGAAGATGGTGCCAAATTCTCAGAAATACTCGTCGATCAGGGCGAAGCTGATAATTTCTTAGAAAATGGCCTCAGACCGTGGTTGTTGGAAGAAGCTTGTAAGACGGCGGGCATCCCACTAACACTGCGTATGCATCCCAATTACGACCATTCTTATTTCTTTATTTCCAGCTTTATGGATGATCACCTTAAATGGCATAAAGAGCGCCTGTAACAGGCGCTCCTTCTCATGTCTCATTCCTGTTGAAGTTTGATTGACTACTGAGTAACAGCCAGACAATCATTATCCACCGTGACGATACATAATTCACCATCATCGTCATCTTCGACCTTCGGCATCACTTTCTCTTCCGGCTTCACCATCGGAACAACCTCAGGCTTTTCCATTTTTGGTTCAGGAATAACCGGTTTTGCATTGAGCTCTTCTTCAACAATCCGCTTCATCTCTTTCGCTTCAGACGTCATTTCATCATCAACCTTCTTGGTTTTCTTGCGAAGGTCATTGACCGATGTTTGAGGTGTAATTTCACCGTTGAGCAACGGATCCGCCATGCGTGGCTTTAATGTCGGCACCAAAGTCGTTGGCTTATTATCATCATCATAAACCGCGCTATTGTTATAATTATTGGAAATTGGACGCGGCGGATAAAGGTTCAAACCAACAAATCGACGAATTTGCGCAACAATTTTCTCTTCCAGCACAATCGCACCTGTTGTTGGATCATCGCTTGTTGACGTAGCTGTCAATTGAGCAGAATTAAGTGTTGCGCCCGTCACATCGTCTGCCAATCTGACATTTACACTGACTGTTGGACCACCTAAATTCGCAACGCGCGTGGCCAAGGCCCAATTTGGATCACGTAAGGTCCCAATTGGCAAAACACGAACGTATAGTTTGGCTTTCTTGGCAAATCCGCCGGGCGGTGTACCCAATGAATTTTGCAAAGCAAATGAAAGTTGATTGGCAAATCCCTGCCCTGAAGCATCCAATGCGGCCACATCAACACGTGTGATTTGATAGGTCGGCCCCGCTGCAGGTGTGTTGGAAACTGTCCTGTTTTTATTCGCACAGGATGACAACACCATCATACAGGCCAAAATGACGAGCCATACCGGCTTTATGTGAAATTTGTTGTTTAATTCTTGTGTTACGGTCAGCATGACGCGCGAATCCCCTAAACCAAAGCTTAAGGAAACATTTCATTTTATGCTTAACCGAGGGTTAACAACCCAATAGTTTTACAGGAAAACTACGTGGTAGAATTTTCTATTAAAAGGCAAGCAGCCTGCATATCCGCCCAACGGAACAAGCGCCGCTTTTCAGCTTCATCATCAGTGCCCCATTGCGAAATATTCCAGTCTTCATCCACATGCGCTGCAGCCCATGCCTCTTCCGGGGTAAGCTGTTTTTCCGCAATAGACAGTCCCAATAGTGCCGAACCAGTGAGCGTTGTCGCACTGTGCAGGCCGGTTAAGGCAAAAGGTGAAGAAAAACGACGAAGCGCATTGGCATAGGCTTTGATGGCTTCAGCCGGTTGTTCAACATGCATAATCCCTTCAGTTAATACAAAACGTGCACCCAAACTATTGGCCGCCCAGTCAATCACTGGATCCCAATGCTCGGCTTGAAGCTCAACAAGCTTGGCTGGCGACTGCGCTCTGTAAAACAACAAATCTGTGCCCGAAAACTTTACGATCTCTTCAAAGACAGCATCTGGATTATCAACAACACCGTCTATGGCTGTATTGGTCATGCGTGTGATCGGCATTTTTGCCGGATCAATCAATTCTTCTTGCGCCTGCCACTCAGCCGCAGCTGCATTGGCAATAACTTCGCTTTTAACTGATAATGTCTTTTTAGCTGGTGTTTTGACAGATTTTCCATCGAGCAGAATTACAAAACCATCATCGCTCTCACCAACGCTTACATCTTTGTAAAAGCGTTTTGGCAGCGCAGTTTGTTTTTGCACATCACGCATGGGATCTCTTTCTTGAAGAGATTTTTCGTTCATATCATTTAAAATATCACGCATGTTTTACCTAATAATATCAAATATTTCTGACGGTTTGCTCACAATTTGGTTTGCGCCAGTCTTTTCCAATTCGGCAACAGAAGCATAGCCCCAATCAACACCAATGGATTTCGCCTTAGCATTTTGCGCCATTTGCATATCAAAGGTCGCATCACCAATTACGATAGCGTTTTGAGGCTCAATACCAACTTCATCACAACATTCTAATACCATTGCCGGATGCGGCTTTGATGGGCAATCATCAGCCGTGCGCGATGTGATAAAATGTTCACGTAATCCATGACCATCCAAAATAGCATTTACCCCTCGCCGTGATTTACCAGTGACAATACCCAAGATGACTTCATCTATCTGGTGGAGCTGGTCCAGCAATTCAGCAACGCCATCATAAAGGGGTTCGAGCAGATTTTCAGTGGTTCGGATTTTAAAGAAATGATCTTTATAATCCTGCACCATACGATCAAGATCGGAGATCTTCTGGCCATTGAGCAAGTCTGAGATTGCATCATGAAGGCTCAAACCAATGATGGATTTTGTTGCTGCGAGACTGGGAGCTGAGAACCCATGATCAAGAAAAGCTGCGGACATGCATTTATGGATAACGTCAGCGCTATCGACCAATGTGCCATCGCAATCAAAAAGGACCAGTTTCATCGCTCATCCTCTTGTTCCGCCGCACGCTCATCGAACTCAAGCAAGTTCCAAGTTTGCACCATATGCGGCGGCAAAGGTGCTGTAACCTCAAGCATGCCGCCAGAAGGATGCGGAATGGAGATAGAGCGCGCATGCAAATGTAAGCGTTTTTGAATGCCATTGGGGAATTCCCAATGATGATCGCTGGTCAGATATTTCGGATCACCAATAATCGGACATTCCAAATATTGCGCATGAACGCGAAGTTGGTGTGTGCGCCCGGTATGAGGTTCCATCTCAAGCCAAGTTAAATCACGGCCCGCTGTTTCGATTGTCCGGTAATAGGAAATTGCATGATCAGCACCCTTTTCACCATGTTCGCAAACCCGCATGCGGTCACCATCAAGAAGCTGGTCTTTCACCAACCATGTTGAAATACGACCTTCGCGGCGCTGCGGAGCACCTTTGACAAGCGCCCAATATTTCTTCTTGGCGTCACGAGTGCGAAATGCAGCCGTTAAGGCCTGTGCAGCACCACGCGTTCTGGCAACAACCAAAACACCTGAAGTGTCGCGGTCAAGACGATGCACAAGACGGGGTTTCTCGCCCTTTTTGTTGCGCCAAGATTCAAGCAACATGTCGACATGCCTTGTCAGGCCCGAACCGCCCTGCACGGCCAAGCCAGATGGCTTATTAAACACAAAGACCTTTGGATCTTCATGGATCAACATTTGCGCCAAAAGATCAGCATCACCATGATTGCGCATGGTCTTTTCGGTAATCGGTTTTGCGCCTTTGTGATCGACGTCAAGCGGTGGCACACGAATGGTTTGACCCGGTTGGATACGTGTATCTGATTTCACGCGTCCACCATCAATCCGCACCTGACCTGAACGGATGAGCTTTTGCAACTTGCCAAAGCCAAGGCCCGGATAATGGTCTTTAAACCATCGATCAAGACGCATACCGCCTTCGTCATCTTCAACTGTTTTTTGTTCAACGCCTGCCATTATGGCCCTTTCAACACCGCTGTCGCGGCTTAAAACAAACTTCTTGCCAACATGAGCCCAAGCAATAGCGCCAATATGGAGCCAATCACATTCGCTAAAATATAGCCTGTTGCCGCAGAATACGCCCCGCGTTCAATCAGGAATATTGCATCCAGAGAAAACGCTGAGAATGTTGTATAGCCACCCAGCAACCCCGTCATAAGCAACAATCTCAAGTCACTACTTGCACCCAATTTACGAACGAGCAATTCCGCCAAAACACCCATGATGAATGAACCAATCACATTGACCATCACCGTACCCCAGGGAAAACCAGCACCAAACCAGCGGAGCGCTGCAATACCGGTTAGATATCTCAGCGAAGCACCAATCGCGCCACCTGTTGCTACAAGAAGGAGATGTTTCATCATATGCGCTCTGATAGACGATTGACGGCCAAAAACCAAGCACGATTTATTGTCGTTATGCAAATGCTGTTAAATATCAGCCATCACCACGACGACGCCGGTTCCAAAACTCAATACGCTTGTTGATTTCGCGTTCAAATCCTCGATCTGGAGGATCGTAATAAACTTGTCGGCCCATTTTCTCTGGAAAAAACTCCTGCGCGGCAAAGGCATCCGGCGCATCATGGTCATATTGATAACCTTCCGAATACCCCTCTTCTTTCATCAGCTTAGTTGGCGCATTCAAAATATGTTTTGGTGGCATCAGCGAACCATGTTCCTTCGCGTCTCGTCTTGCAGCTTTATAAGCCACATAAACGGCGTTGGATTTTGGTGCGGTTGCCAGATAAACGCAGGCCTGCGCCAAGGCTAATTCTCCTTCGGGTGAACCCAAATAGTCATAAGCATCTTTGGCAGCATTTGCGATCACCAGCGCTTGGGGATCGGCCAAACCAATATCTTCCGATGCCATACGCACCATACGCCGCCCAAGATATAAAGGATCCTCACCCGCATCAAACATGCGCGAGAGATAATAAAGCGCTGCATCCGGGTCAGAACCACGCACAGCCTTATGCAATGCGGAGATTAGATTATAATGGCCATCTTGGCCTTTGTCATAGATCGGAGCGCGGCGCTGAACAATGTCTGACAAACCATCTGTGTCAAAGACCTCGCCTTCGCGCGCTGATCGCCATACTTCTTCCGATAAGGTCAACGCAGCTCGCCCGTCGCCATCTGCCATTCTAATCAATGCGCTTTTGGCGTCTTCATCTAACGGCAATGGCTTATCCATAATCTCTTCAGCACGCGCCAACAACGCTTGCACGCTCTCTGCGCTGTGAGATTTAAAACTCAATACCCGTGCACGAGATAACAAAGCTGCATTAAGTTCAAAGGACGGGTTTTCAGTGGTTGCACCAACTAAAATAACCGTCCCATCTTCCATAACAGGCAAGAAACTATCCTGCTGCGCGCGATTAAAACGGTGGATCTCGTCAACAAAAAGCAATGTTTGCCGTCCGGAGAGTTTCCGCGTGCGCGCCATCTCAAACACTTTTTTAAGATCGGCAACGCCTGAGAATATCGCCGAGATCTGCTCAAAGGCATAATCGCCTTGCCCCGCAAGCAGTCGCGCAACGGTTGTTTTGCCGGTACCTGGTGGTCCCCAAAAGATCATGGAACCTAAATTACCTGCGTCCAACATTCGTGTTAACGCACCATCAGGACCTGTAAGATGCTCCTGACCACTCACTTCGCTTAAATTTGCTGGTCGCATACGATCAGCAAGCGGGCGCGAAGCTTCGTTCACCTCCTGGACAGCATCATTATTGGGGTCGTGGAACAGATCATTCATGAAACTAAAAATATCACCTAACGCAAGACTTGGCGAATGCGGCGGCCATCGCGAATAATCTCAATGCGCCACAGGCTGGTTTCACG
>JAHDFS010000087.1:0-2753 GCA_020628035.1 Rhizobiaceae bacterium | reverse complement strand
TTCGACGATTGAACCAATTCCAGCTGTCGCAAGACGATAGCCAAGCGCATCAGGGTGCTGGACAGGCTGCCCGTTAAAAGCAAATACCACATCACCTTCGCGTAATCCTGCAGCTTCCGCTGGGCCTCCGGGGATGAGCGAGCTAACAAGCGCGCCAATGGCACGGTTTAACCCCAAGGCTTCCGCAATATCAGATGTGACCGGCTCAAAGGTTGCGCCAATAAACGGTCTGACAAATGTGTCATTTCCACCAATAGCGGCTGTTGTGACGGCACGAACCATATTGGCAGGTATTGCAAAGCCAATTCCGTTAGAACCACCTGAACGGCTAAATATGGCGGTATTAATGCCGATTAGATTGCCATCCATGTCGATCAAAGCACCACCAGAATTACCAGGATTGATCGCTGCATCTGTTTGAATAAAAAATCCAAAGTCTGACACACCCACTTGATTGCGCGCCAATGCGGAGACAATGCCGCTGGTAACTGTTTGACCAACACCAAATGGATTGCCGATCGCCAACACGATATCGCCAACTTCAAGCGCATCTGAATCGCCAAAGGTTAGAGCCTTAAACCCGGGACTGTTGCGACGATCATCCTGAATTTGCAAAATCGCAATATCAACGCTTTCATCCTTCAGCAGGATCCGACTTGAATATTCGCGCCCATCTGAAAATGCCACCTTAATATCGTCAGCACCTTCAATGACGTGATGATTGGTAATCACAATCCCCGACGCATCAATAACAACACCTGATCCGAGCGAAGACTGTCGTTCGGTTCGATTTGGCATCTGACGACCAAAGAACCTTTCAAAGAACGGATCGCCAGCAAATGGAGAACGTTGTCGGACCATGCGCTCGGCATAAACATTCACAACAGCCTCTGACGTTTGTTTAACCAACGGGGCAAACGACATTTTCAATTCGTGCTGGCTGGATGGAAGCCTTTTAAGTTCCTGCGCATTGGCCAAGGTCATCTGCATCGGTTGTCCCGCAATCAGAACTGCCGCAACAATCAAGCTCTTAGGCAATAAATTACGATATGTCTGCACCAGAATATTCAGAAAATTTCTCATTCACCCAACCCAATTCCATTCATGCGGTACTACCTTGCTCTGATTCAAACGGGAATTACTAGCTTTTACCAGAAAACCTGCTTATATTTTTTTCAATTAACTAATATATGGGGAATAATTATGTCATTTGCAAAAGTTGCTTCGCTGGCAATTACTTTGGGTCTTCTGACGATTTCAAACGCAGTCGCAGGCTCATGTGGATATGATCGTTGTTGGGGTGCGGTTGCAATTGGTCCAAATGGTCAAGCTTGGGCGCATAGCTATTCTTCTGAGCGTGCCGCTATCAACGCCATTGCCAACAATTGCCGTGGCCGATGCTCCACAATCAAGACGTTCTACAACACATGTGGTGCGATCGCCTCTTCTCCAAGCGGCGCATGGGGTTGGGCATGGCATGGCAATATGGAAGTCGCCAAAAGCGAAGCCATGGCCTATTGCATGGACCATGGATATAACTGCACACCGCGCGCTTGGGCCTGCTCAAAATAGTTGGGCTTGCTCAAAATAATTGGGCATGTTCTAAATAATTGAGCTTGTTCAAAATAAGCTAACCATACTTAATGGGATTGCGACACCGCACCTAATGTTCTATATTTGTTCTCATCATGGAGAACAGATATGGCTACAGCGCATAAACTCAACACAACGCTCAAAAACTTCATCCAACAACAACACCTATTTTTTGTGGCAACTGCTGCACCCGATGGTCGCGTAAATCTGTCGCCCAAAGGATGCGACTCTTTGCATATTTTGGATGATAATCGCGTGATCTGGCTCAATTTATCCGGAAGCGGCAATGAAACAGCAGCTCATTTGCGCGAAGCCAATCGCATGACGCTGATGTTTTGTGCTTTTGAAGGTGATGCGCGCATTCTCCGCTTATACGGTACTGCTGACGTTTATCATCCCCGTGATGAGAAGTGGGATGAATATCTCGAATTGTTTCCCCAAATGGCTGGCAGCCGGCAGATCTTTGATATGAATATTGATCTGGTGCAATCATCCTGCGGAACCGGAGTTCCAATCATGGAATTCAAGCAAACCCGTGCTGAGACTGAGATGCTGCCCTTTTATGAAGATATGGGCACTGACGGAGTTAAAGATTATTGGAAACGCAAGAATACGCTTTCAATAGATAATCGCCCCACAGGGATCTTTGCCGAGTACGAATAAACTTTCCAAGGCCTGCACCAAAAGCAAAAAGCCGAGCATAAGCCCGGCTTCTTAAAAACGTTGATGAGAACCAGCTTATGCTGCTTCTGTCTCGCCTTCAGCTTCTTCAGCTTCAACACGTGCTTTGTCAGCAGCGCCTTTAGCTGAGATATCGCGATCTACGAACTCGATGATTGCCATTGGTGCATTGTCACCATGACGGAAGCCAGCACGCATAATGCGCAAGTAACCGCCATTGCGTGTTGCATAACGCGCAGCAATTGTGTCGAAGAGTTTTTTAACTGCATCTTTGTCCTGGATTTGTGACAAAGCTTGACGACGAGCGTGTAGATCGCCGCGCTTACCCAAAGTCACAAGCTTTTCCACGATTGGGCGGATTTCTTTAGCTTTAGGTACAGTTGTTGAAATTTGCTCGTGTGTGATGAGCGATACAGCCATATTGGCAAACATAGCCTTACGGTGGCTTGATGTTCTATTGAGCTTGCGGCCTGATTTTC
>JAHDFS010000086.1 GCA_020628035.1 Rhizobiaceae bacterium | reverse complement strand
CACCCGCGTCGAAGGGCCTGATACCCAGTAAATAATCAGATGTCAACGCACCTTTTAGATAATAATCGAACATCTGACGAATTAATTTCACACATTGCTATTTGCAACGATTTTAAGCGCAAAAAACGGCCGATATGTGCCCCATAACTTATATGAGAAATTATCTGAGAATCTGCCATCTAAATTGGATCATTTTTAGGTATGCAAATACCGCATAGCTCTTATACCCATATTGCACTGCACAAAATAAAAAAATGTACTATATTCAAATCATCAGAGGCGCTTGGGGCGCAACTGACGAACGTAAAGGAAATAGAGAAATGAATATCCGCAAGTCATACGAAAACTGGCGCGAATACCGCAAGACAGTAAATGAACTTAATGCCTTGTCTACTCGCGAACTCTCAGATCTTGGCATTAACCGCCACGACATTCGCGCGATCGCTCGCTCGAGCCGACTGTAATTTAAATTCGGAACGGCAATATCCTCCTCCCATTGCCGTTACGAGGTGACTGACAAATCCTCCTCCTCCCGATATGTCAGTCTTTGAAAATGACGCCCATCTACTCCTCCTCCCAGATGGGCGTCGTTCAAAAATTCGAATTCGGGGCAGCAATATCCTCCTCCCATTGCTGCACGATGTGACCGGCAACATCCTCCTCCCAGTTGTTGGTCGAAAAAAAAAGCGTTCATTGCACCTCCTCCCGCAATGAACGCTATTTTTTTATCCAGATGATATTTCCAAAACTTAGACGTAAATGATTAGAGACTTTTGTCTTGATAGTCTCTTCACAGAACAAGTTTGCTGGCTTAAAGAGCTAATTATGACAAATACACAAAACTCTTCACATAAACCGGTCCATATTATTGGTGGCGGTTTGGCAGGTTCTGAAGCTGCTTGGCAGATTGCGACGCGCGATATCCCGGTGATTCTCCATGAGATGCGCCCAGTCACACCAACAGATGCCCATAAGACAGATGGACTTGCAGAACTTGTATGTTCAAATTCTTTTAGATCGGACGATTCGCAAAACAATGCCGTTGGCGTGCTTCATGCTGAAATGCGCATGGCAAATTCGCTCATTATGCGTTGTGCAGATGCCAATCAAGTACCAGCCGGCGGTGCGCTTGCCGTTGACCGCGAAGGTTTTTCGCAAAATGTCACCGAAGAATTAGAAAAACATCCTCTTATTACGATTGAACGTGAAGAAGTAGGCACGTTGCCCGATAGCGATTGGGACAAAACCATCATCGCAACAGGGCCATTAACGGCAGCAAATCTTGCTGAGGCCATTCAAGCAGAAACCGATTGCGATGCACTTGCCTTTTTTGACGCAATTGCGCCGATTATTCATACAGATACGATTGATATGGACATTTGTTGGTATCAATCGCGCTATGATAAAATTGGTCCTGGCGGCACGGGCAAAGATTATATCAACTGCCCCATGAATGAAGAACAATATAACGAATTTATCGACGCTTTGATTGCTGGCGATTCGACTGACTTCAAAGAGTGGGAAGGCACACCCTATTTTGATGGCTGTTTGCCTATCGAAGTAATGGCAGAACGAGGTCGCGAGACCTTGCGTCATGGTCCGATGAAGCCAATGGGGCTAACAAATGCGCATAATCCAGATGTCAAACCCTATGCTGTGGTGCAATTGCGCCAAGATAATGCCCTTGGCACGCTCTATAATATGGTTGGATTTCAAACCAAACTGAGATATGGCGCACAAACGGATATCTTGCGCAAGATTCCAGGATTAGAAAATGCAGAATTCGCCCGCTTGGGTGGATTACACCGCAATACTTATCTAAATTCACCCCAATTGCTCGATAATACACTGCAGCTAAAATCTAAAAAAGGTTTGCGATTCGCAGGTCAAATCACAGGATGTGAAGGCTATGTGGAAAGTGCTGCCATGGGATTGCTCACAGGCCGTTATTGTGCGGCTGAACGCTTGGGCGTTGAACTTGATATGCCGCCAGCAACAACGGCTTTTGGCGCCTTATCCAATCATATCACCGGCGGGCATATTGTGACCGATCATGAACCGAAAAAACGCTCATTCCAGCCAATGAACGTGAATTTAGGTCTGTTTCCGCCGCTAGCGGACGAAGATTACCCTGCTCCGCCAGATGGCAAAAAATGGCGCCGTAAAGAAAAGCGTATCGCCAAAAAGCAAGGTTTGTGCGCCCGCGCTTTGCGTGACTGCAAAACCTGGTTGGATGCCAGCAAGATTTAATCGTTGGATTTCAATTCATCCAAAGTTTCGGCCATTTTAAGGCCGAAGCTTCCGCATATCCACATGGAAACTTCAGCTGCATCTTCAGGCGACGCAAACTGATATTCGCCACCAATCATGCTATCATCCTCAAAATTGAGGATGAGGCCATCGCCGCTTTCGGTTAAATCAACTTCAACTTCATTGGGTTCGATGATACGCACAACCCACGCGTTTCCAACAATCTCAGTCAGGCCGGTCTTACCAGCTGCCAAACGCATGAAAGTCGTTTTTCCTGATTTATCCATTAAAGCGCCGCGAATGGCTTCTTTGGGATAAGCATTGCCAAATTCAACAAGCGCCTCACCCGGATCCCGCACTAATCCGTCATCGCGACGGCGGTTGATCCGCAAAACAAGCAGGCAAATCGCTATGATCGATCCAATAAATATATAATTTGCTAGATTTTCCACGCGATAAACCTAAATCTGCTTCAAAAACGTTGATGATCTTGGTCAGATCATGCCTTTTCTTTTGCTTTGCCACAAGTCCCATTGACTAAGCCAAGTTGCAGGCGCAACCGATGACGATAATGCCCCGGCACCAGCTTTTCGCGTGCGCATAAAAATTCGCTCAGTCGATGCGAGAGGCAAAAATGCCTGCCGCATTGGATGTGGCAGTTTTGCAATCTCATCTCGCGCCTTGCTTAAATGCATCTCCCCAAAACCGATGAACCTGTTGAGGATTTCAGCCGTTTTATCTTTTCCCGATAAAAACTGTGCGCGGTCAACATCCAGATCATTCATAAATTCAAGTGGAATATAGACCTGCCCGCGGGCAATATGTTGTGGCAACAGCGCTAAATGGCCGGCAACTGACTGAGCAATCCCACCATGCCCGCAAGCATTTGCTGTTGTTTTGGCAATATCAGAATCAATAATTTGGCAAGTCCATTGCAACAAAGTTGATGCTGTTTCCCCGCAATAGCCTTCATAGGTCAGCTTATCAGGCATCGGATCATCATAAAGATCGAAAATACGCGATCGGCAATAGCCGTCAAAACTTGTACGACTGATCCCATATTGATCAATGATTTGATTGAGCGCCAATGCCAAGGGATTAGCTGCAGCTTCCTCTCTTCGCGCGGATTCTGCTGTAACTTCCCGCCACCATTGCAATCTGATCTCACCCGGCAAAGGTTCTTTGATCAAATCCCGAATGCGCGAAACTTCTGCATTAAACGCATATAGAACCGAAATCGGCGTGCGGATGTCGTCTGACATCAACAAACTAGATAAAAATCGATGCTTGTCATGCTCGCGAAGGTGATTTGAAATGAGGTTTTCGTCGATCGCCATGGATCTAAACCGCAATAAAGGCCGCACCCACTGCGCGCGATTCGGCCAAAAGCACGTTATATGTTCGTACAGCTGCGCCAGTATTCATTGGATCACTGGAGACTTGTGCGTCTCGCAACGCTTCTTTCAAGGCCTTGGGCATCATGCGGATGTCCTGCCCTGTACCGAGCAAAAATACCTCTAAGTCCGAGGCTTCTTCCAGCACTTTTGAAAACATATCAACGGTCAGATCCGTGTTCTCATCCACATTCCAACCATAAATGCCAGATGGCAAACAAATCAGCGAACCAACATGAGACATGTCAGCGAAACGAAACCCACCATTGCCATAGGCATCAATTGGCGCGCGCCCTGGAAAATGGGCTTCGCGCATCTGCAAAGCCGCATCTGGGATATGTGCGTTCTCGTCACTCATTAAGTGTCAAAATGAATTGGCATTGTGCCTTCAGTCTCATCACGCTTTTCTTTTTTCTCATCAAGACCTTTTCGGAAATCTTCCGGACGAAGGTTGAAGAGAATAAGAATTGGCGCTGCGATGAAGGTTGAAGAATAAGTACCAATCAACACACCAAAGATCATCGCGAATGTGAAGGACTGAATAACCTCACCACCAAAGAGATATAGCGCCATCAATGCAAGAAGCGTGGTCACAGACGTCAGGATCGTACGCGACAGCATCTGATTGACGGATAAATCAAGGAGACTTTCGAGCGGACGCTTCTTATATCGCCGCAAATTCTCACGCACCCTGTCATAGACCACCACGGTATCGTTGAGCGAGTACCCCACAATCGTTAGAACCGCCGCGACACTGGAGAGGTTAAACTCTACCCCCGATATCACGAATATTCCGATGGTCAGCACCACATCATGGAAGGTTGCGACAACCGCACCAATGGCAAATTGCCACTCAAATCTGAGCCAAATATAGATCAAAATCGCAAAGAGCGCGCCAGCAACAGCTAACGTACCATCGCGCGCAAGCTCGGCGGATACTGTCGGTCCAACAACTTCCACTCGGCGGAATTCATATTCATCGCCAAGCTCTGCGCGAACCACCGTCACAACATTTTGCTCAGCGGTTTCGCTGCCATCTTGCGCTTGCACACGGATCAAAACTTCTTCTGGCGAGCCAAATTCCTGCACTTGAACATCACCGAGATTAAGTTCGGACATGCGCGCACGAATATCGCCCAAATCAGCAGGTCCATCTTGAGATTTTACCTCGATGATCGAACCACCTTTAAAGTCGATGCCGTAATTCATATCGACAACAACAAAGAGCGCGACTGACGCAATCGCTGCCGCAGCAGAAGATAAAAACGCCCAATTGCGGAATTTCATAAATTTGAGATTAAATTCACGTGGCAATTTGCCAAGCAGACCATCTGGCAATGTTTTTGGACGTTTACGCTTGAACCAGAACGCCATCATCCAGCGTGTCAGCGTAAAGGCTGAGAACACTGTTGTGATAATACCAATGGTCAATGTAACGGCAAAACCTTTTACCGGACCGGTACCAACGAAGAACAAAATCGCCGCCGCGATCAAGGTTGTGATATTCGCATCCAAAATTGTTGTGAACGCACGCGCAAAGCCTGCTTCAATAGCTTGGATCAGATTGCGCCCTGCCCGCGCTTCTTCACGAATACGCTCGTAAATCAAAACATTGGAATCCACCGCCATGCCAACGGTCAAAACAATACCCGCAATACCGGGCAATGTGAGCGTTGCACCAAACAAAGTCAGGATCGCCATCAGCATGGTCACGTTGGCAACCAGCGCAATATTAGCCACCACACCCAACATGCCATAAGCCAGGATCATAAAGCCGATGACCAAAATACCACCGATAATACCGGCGATTTTACCAGCTGCAATCGAATCCGCGCCCAAGCTTGGGCCGACTGTCCGCTCTTCAATGATTGTGAGTTCTGCAGGCAATGCACCTGCACGCAATAAGATCGCAAGATCGTTAGCTTCTTGAACAGTGAAGTTACCTGAGATCTGGCCGGAACCACCCAAAATTGGTTCATTAATGCGCGGTGCTGAAATCACCTGATCATCAAGTACGATTGCAAAAGGTAGACCTACATTTGCTTGAGTGGCGGCACCAAAGCGCTGAGCACCTTTGGTATCAAATCTAAATGTCACAATTGGTTCATTGGTTTGCTGTGAGAAACCAGCTTGCGCATCGACCAAGTTTTCACCCGAAACCAGCACGCTGCGTTGGATTAGATAAAATGGTGCATCACCACCTTCAACGCCCGGCAGTACTTCCGATGTGGCAGGTGGACGACCATTCATCGCTTCTTCCACTGGCATAGTGATATCCACCATGCGGAAGGTCAGTTTCGCTGTTTGCCCCAAAAGCTCTTTCAGACGCTGCGGGTCATCAAGACCTGGCACCTGAACCAAAATCCGGTCAGAACCCTGACGCTGAATGGCAGGCTCGGTCGTACCCAATTCATCAACGCGTTTACGAATAACTTCGATGGATTGCGCAACCGCTGATGTGACGCGATAATCAATGCCTTCATCTGTCAATGACAGACGCAAAAGACCAGTTTGCGGCTCTTCCAGCGTGATTTCACGAATAGCACCACCGCCCAACAAACCAGCATCAACGGGCTGCAACAGCTCATTAAGCGCTTGTTTTGCCTGTTCAACATCATCTGCATTACGAATGCGGACTTGAACAGACTGCCCCGCAGCTGCAAGACCAGTGTAACCAAGTTGCTCAGCACGCAACAAACGACGAATATCATCGCGCGTTGTCTGCAAGCGATCTTCAATAATTCCGTTACGTTCTAATCTTAAAAGAAGATGCGAACCACCTTGCAAATCAAGGCCCAAAGTCACCTGACCTTTTGGCATCCAATCGGGAAACGCTTCAAGCTGTTTTTCAGAAAACAGATTTGGTATCGCGATCACCGCACTTATAAAGACGGCCATCCAAATGAGGGTTGTTTTCCAACGGGCAAAATAGAGCATATTGATCTCGAATTAGTTTCGGAAATATTTGAAGGATGAAAAGACTTATTTCTTGTCTTTAACAGGTTCACCCTTGCTGCGAACATCGGCAATCATGGCACGAACGACACGCATTTTAGTGCCATCTGACACTTCCATTTCAACTTCAACATCGCCATCAACGACTTTTGTCACTTTACCAACGATACCGCCGCCAGTCACAATCTGATCGCCACGACGAATATTGGTGATTTTTTCAAGATGCGCTTTGCGTTGCTTTTGCTGTGGACGAATAAGCAAGAAATACCAAATTGGCATAATCAAAAGCAGTGGCACCAAAATACCAAAAACATCCCCACCGCCACCGGCTGCTGATTGTGCATAAGCTGGAGTAATAAACATAAAACAAGCTCCCTAAAGGCATATCGCCCAAAATTAGAAATTATAAGTATTGTTGAGCGGAATATAGTGTTCAATGGTGTGATTGCAACGGCAAAGGCATCATCAAATAGCTATTTTCAAGCACTTAACGTAAATTACGCCTGTGCTAAAGCAAGTTAATTTGATAATCAACGCCTTGAAGTGAATTCGAGGTCAAATAAATGAATGATTTTAAAGTTGAGGAACTGCTTTCCGAAATAAAACTGCTGCGCGAGGCTGTTCAGTCGCTTGCGCCCAAAAATGCCAAGCAAAATGACCTTGATTCGGCCGATTGTTTTGTCTGGTCACCCGAACAGCTTTATCTGCAGCCTGTTGCCAAACCGAACCGCATAGAAATTGCCCTCATCAAGGGCGTTGATCATGTGCGCGACATCTTGGTTGAAAACACAGAACGATTTGCCAAAGCCCTTCCAGCAAATAATACGCTTTTGTGGGGCGCACGCGGCATGGGCAAGTCATCTTTGGTCAAATCCGTGCATGCGGACACCAACTTAAAGCACGGCACAAAGCTAAAACTCGTTGAAATTCACCGCGAAGATATCAATACCCTTCCCGCTTTGTTGAATATATTGCGAGATAGCGAACATCGCTTCATCCTCTTTTGTGACGATCTATCATTTGATCATGATGATACAGCTTATAAATCGCTCAAAGCAGCTTTGGATGGCGGTATCGAGGGCAGACCCGAAAATGTGATCTTTTACGCCACATCCAACCGTCGTCACTTACTACCGCGCGATATGATGGAAAATGAACGTTCAACAGCTATCAACCCTGCAGAAGCAGTTGAAGAAAAAGTGTCATTATCTGACAGGTTTGGTTTGTGGCTTGGTTTTCACAAATGCGATCAGGATGATTATTTGAGCATGATCTATGGATATGCTGATCATTATGGGCTTGAGATCGACCGTGACGAGTTGCGCGCCCAATCACTGACTTGGGCAACAACACGCGGTGCACGTTCTGGACGTGTGGCTTGGCAATTTATTCAAGATTTAGCCGGTCGTCTTAATAAACAGATCAATTCATAAGCCAGACATGAAAAAACCTGCCTAAAAGACAGGTTTTTCCACCTTTTTTCACCTGGAGGGTGAGACTATTCCAAGAATGTAATTGGGTTTTGCGGTGTTGCGTTCTTACGCACTTCAAAATGCAGTTTCGGACGCTTTGCAGATCCCGTCATCCCGCTTTGCGCGATCACTTGGCCGCGCTGCACTTTGTCACCACGTTTCACGTTCAAGCTTTTCGCATGGGCATAAACAGTGACAATATCTCCATCATGGCGCACCAACACTGTGTTGCCATATCCTTTAAGACCATTGCTGGCATAGATCACAACACCATTTTCCGCAGCCTTCACGGCCGTGCCTTCAGGCAAGAGAATATCCAAACCATCATTGCGTTTGCCATCATCCGTTTTACTGCCAAAACTTGATGCAATCTGCCCTTTGGCAGGCCAACGCAGCTTTCCAATACCTGTCTTCGCAGGCGCAGTCACATTGCTGTCTACTTTAGCCGTTTCTGTAATTTTGTCGTTGCTTAAAGACGAAGTGCTTGCGGTAACCGGAGTTGTTGTCACCTTTTTCGTCTCAACTTTTGTCACAGATGCTGTCGTTGTCTGATCAGGCGCTAAATTATGATAGACCTTTGATGGAATGATCAGCTTCTGACCGATGCGAATATTAGATGTTTTAATGTTGTTGGCTGTTTTAAGCGCAGCAACTGTTACACCATGTTTATAGGCAATGCGGTTAAGCGTATCACCCGACACAACAGTATATTGGTCAGAACCAAGTGTATTTGTTGTGCTTGGCGCAGCTTGCCTTACTGGCTTTGACGTGTCCAAAGGAGATGGAGACTGTGTCAAAGACGCTGTTTCAACGCGGCTAACCGGAATAGGTGCAGCAGACCCGTTAGGGAACAATGTACGGCTACCAGAATGAGAATAAGCTGATTTTGTCAGCGGATCATTATCTGGTGCAGACACAGTTGCACCTTGTGAATAAACATAAGTTGGGATGATGAGGGTTTGACCAACTTTTAATGAACGTGAATCGCGAATGTTATTCGCGTCCAAAATTTCAGCTGCCGGCACACCATAGCGTCGAGAAAGGTTATAAACCGTCTCCCCCTCGCCCAAAGTAACACGCGCACCATTTTGCGTTGACCATCCACCTCGGCTGACCTTCGCCTTATTAGGAATAGATCCGGTCACCATTGGGTCCGGTGCCATTGGCACAATATTGACAGGATTGCTTGTCACTGCCGGCGTAACAGCACCCGTGACAATCTGTGTGTCAACATTTGGCTGATTAATCGGTCTGATGATCGGCATTCTTTGCACGGATGCACTTTCAACCGTCGTTTCCAATGTTGGCTTTTTCTTTTTCGTTAATGCAGCGCGCACGCGATCAACCAATGGTGTACGCGTTGGTGTTTGCACAGGCTGTGTCACAACAGGTGCAGCCGTAATGGGTTGACGAACGATCGGCGCAGTCACAACAGGTGTCGAAACAACTGGAGACGCGACCGGCTGTTTAATAACCGGCTGACTTGTAGGTATTGACGCTGTGTAAAGCGGCGCTGAATTTTGTTGAGGCGTATAAACATCGCCAGGATATGGTTGCTGTGGTGCAGCGCTAGCAACTTGTTGAACAGAATTACGAACAGGTTGACGGACATCGCCGGGGAATGATTGCGTTCCAACGCCAACAGGCGCCAAACTTCCTGCATGAGGCGTTTTAACCGATGCAGTCGTCAGATCATCGCTATTTAATGCTTGATAGTAGGAAAACCTGGTTAAATCAGAGCTACAGCCCGCAACAGTGCCCGCAAGGAACACGGCTGATAGTGTTTTAAGAACAGCCCTTTTTGGCTGAGACAACTTAAAATTACTCATACTTACACACCACTACGCAATACAACTTGCATGTATTAAAGCGCGTTAATGTTACTGAGGCGTTAAATTTACAAAAAAAACACTATATTTTTTTAACCATGCCCTAACCACATCATAGTGCGGCGGCAGAATTTGGTATCAATGGCGAATCTTGTATCTCAAATAAGTCTTCACGTTCAAAGCGAGAACCAATCTTAGTCAATCGCATAATTCGCGCACGACCATCACCTAAAGACATAGGCGCGATCATCACACCACTGGATGTCAAATGTTCTACATAATGACGGGGCATTTCTTTGAAGCTGGCAGTGACTAAGATGCGATCAAACATGCCCTCACCTTCAACGCCTGTTGAACCATCCATCTGTTTGGCAACAACATTTGTTATGCCCACATGCTCAAACCGCTCAGTTGCATTGGCCACATGCGTTTTATAACGATCAATCGTCAAAACTCGTTCGGACAATTTGGACAACACAGCTGCCGAATAGCCAGAACCACAGCCAATATCGAGCACTTTGTGATTAGATTGAACATCCAGCTCGTTTAGAATCCGGACTAAGACATCGATCGATTCAGCAAAACCGCCACAATCAATCGGCATGATTTTGGATGTATAGGCATCTTGTCTTAATTCTGGATATAAAAATACGCTGCGAGGTATTGTTTCAACAGCGCTTAAAAGCCGATTATTATCAACACCCATCGCCCGCAAGCGCAAAAGCAGTGCTGCTAAACCTTCTTTTTCCGTCGCGGCGTCAATCATCTAAATCAGTGCCATCTAAAACAATGCCAATTACAACAGTGTTTCTTCCAGTTTCGTTATTATTGCGTGATCTGTCATATCAACTTTTACAGGAGTAATGGAAATTTTTCCAAACTCCAAGGCTGAAATATCAGTTGAATCACAAACCTCGTGCGTAGTTTCCTCAAATTTTAGCCAATAATAAGGCCGTCCGACGCCATCCACACGATCTTCGATGGCCAAGCCATGCATGCGATGCGCTTGTCTGGAAATCGAAATCTGTTCACCTTCTTCGCTAAGCTTGATGGGAAAATTCACATTCAGGAATGAACTAGCTGGAATATCAATGGCAATGAGCTTGGGCAAAAGTTTCTCAATTTGCTCAATTGAAACCGACCAATTGATAGGATGCGGACCTTTTGACCAATCATGCGCCTGAGAAAAGGCAATGGATCGAATACCCAATATTGCACCCTCTAGAGCCCCAGCCACAGTGCCGGAATACGTAATGTGGTCCGCAATGTTTTGCCCAGCATTTACACCCGATAAGATTAGGTCTGGTCGAACATCCATAATCTGGCGCACAGCGATGATGACACAATCTGTCGGCGTCCCGTTAACAGCAAAAACTCTGTCCTCAATCTGCCGCACACGCAGCGGCTGAGTAAGAGACAAGGCATGCGAAACACCGCTTTGATTGGTTTCTGGCGCAACAACCCAGACATCATCTGATATAAGCTGGGCTGCACGGCGTAAGACTTCGAGACCTTCTGCGTTTATTCCATCATCATTGGTAATTAAAATTCGCACAGCAATCTCTCATAAATTAGTTGAACTAATTCAAATAGAAAAATGAATTAGCTAGGTTTTTCAATCTTGGTAACACCACCCATATAAGGCACCAATACCTCTGGGATTGTGACAGAACCATCTTCATTTAGATAATTTTCCATCACCGCAATCAGACAGCGACCAACAGCCACACCAGATCCATTCAGAGTATGGACAAAGTTTGTGCCCTTCTCATCGGCTGCACGATAACGTGCATTCATGCGGCGACCCTGAAAATCTCCACAGACTGAACATGATGAGATCTCACGATAGGCATCCTGACCTGGAAGCCAAACTTCAATGTCATAGGTTTTGCGAGCGCCAAAGCCCATATCGCCTGTACAAAGCGTGACCACGCGATAGTGAAGGCCAAGCTTGCTCAAAACCAATTCAGCACATGCAACCATGCGCTCAAGTTCATCAAGTGAACTATCCGCATCCGTGATAGACACCATCTCACATTTCATAAATTGATGTTGGCGCAACATACCGCGAGTATCGCGTCCGGCTGAACCTGCTTCTGAACGGAAACACGGTGTCAGCGCTGTAAAGCGCATCGGCAGTTGAGCGGCATCAACAATTTGTTCGCGCACAAGGTTCGTCAAAGACACTTCAGCTGTTGGAATAAGCCATTTTCCATCTGTTGTGTGGAACAAATCCTCTGCAAATTTTGGCAATTGGCCGGTTCCAAAGAGCGCTTCATCACGCACAAGCAATGGCGGATTAACCTCGGTCAAACCATTTTCAGTGATATGTAGATCAAGCATAAATTGACCAAGCGCACGCTCAAGCCGCGCTAAATCACCTTTAAGGACATTAAACCGCGCACCTGACATGGCAGAGGCTGCATCAAAATCCATAAGGCCAAGATCTTCACCGATTTCAAAATGCTCTTTCGGTTGATGGTTCCAACCTGGCTTCTCACCGACTTTGCGCTCTTCACGATTATCATCTTCGTCCAAACCATGTGGCACGTCATCCAGCGGCACATTCGGTATAGATGCCAAAAGCGCAGTCATGTCTTCATCAGCAAGTCGCGCTTCTTCTTCAACAGACTGCATGTCAGCTTTCAGCTTTGCAACTTCCGCCTTAAGAGCTTCAGCTTTATCAAAGTCCTTTTGCCCCATCGCAGCGCCAATTTCCTTCGATGCCGCATTTCTGCGAGATTGCATGTCCTGCAATTTTTGTACCGCGGCGCGACGTTTTTCGTCTGCAGCCAGCACATTTGAAGATTGATGTTCTGCCCCACGCGCTTTTAAAGCATCATCCAATTGATTTGGGTTTTCGCGTATCCATTTGATATCGAGCATGTCATTCGTCCTGTTAAGAGATATTCTGATTTAAGAGATTGATCTAATCTCTAAGCGTTGTCTTGTTCTTCAAGTTCTTCGTCAGAATATCCCGATCGCTTCAAAGCTTCTTTTCTCTGCCGTTCGACGATTCGAGCAGCATAGATGGCCACTTCGTAAAGAAGGATAGTAGGAAGCGCAAGACCCAACTGAGACACAGGATCAGGCGGCGTTAGAACAGCAGCAACAATAAACGCTAGCACAATTGCATATTTGCGTTTTGTCGCAAGGCCAGTCGATGTCACCATCCCTGCCCTGGCGAGAAGTGTTGTTACAACAGGTAGCTGGAATACCAAGCCAAAAGCAAAGATCAAAGTCATGATCAGGCTCAGATATTCCGAAACTTTCGGTAGCAAAGTGATGTCGACTGTATCAGCATCACCAATTTGTTGAGTACCCAAGAAGAACAACATCGCCATCGGCATGAGAAAGAAATACACAATCGCAGCACCGATACAAAAGAGGATTGGCGCGGCAATCAAGAACGGCAAAAATGCAGAGCGTTCGTTCGTATAGAGCCCGGGGGCAACAAATTTATAGATTTGAGCTGCAATAATGGGGAAAGCCAGCAGCAATCCACCAAACAGACCGATTTTAATCTGGGTAAAGAAAAATTCCTGTGGCGCTGTGAAAATCAGCTCAATCTTAGTCGGATCAAGACCAGACCATTCAACCGCCCATTCATAAGGCTGGACAAGAACGTTGAAGATATGAGCACCTAAGTAAAAACAGAAGATAAAGGCGATCACAAAACCAACCACCGCCCATAACAGGCGCTGGCGCAATTCGATCAGGTGCTCGATCAGAGGTTGCGGCTGATCGTCAATTTGGTTTTCTTCACTCATGAATTATCAGCTTTAGATGTGTTGGTCTTTGATTTAGCCGCGCGTGCTTTCGTGGTGCTCGCCTTTGCAGTACTTGCTTTAGCGGTACTTGGTTT
>JAHDFS010000085.1 GCA_020628035.1 Rhizobiaceae bacterium | reverse complement strand
GCGGCTTCATCATAAATACATTCAACGTCAAATGCCTTAGATACGGCATCTGCGGTAATATCGTCATGGGTTGGGCCTATGCCGCCTGATGTGAAGAGGTAGTCAAATTTGCCTCGCAGGGCATTGACTGCATGAACAATTTCGCTTTGCTCGTCAGCGACGATACGAACTTCTTTTAAATTAATGCCAACGGAAGTGAGTGTTTGCGCTAAATGCCCGATATTCTTATCGCGTGTTCGGCCTGATAAGAGTTCATCACCAATGGCAAGCGCTGCCGCCGTTACTTCCAATTTATCGTTCATATAATCCTACCTTGTTATTGATTTTGCTTACATGATTAGTTGGGAAATGAAAATGCCTTAGGATACTAAGGGCCGCATTATTGAGGAAAAAGAATCACTTGCACGCTTTTGTTCAGTTATTGATTCTCCTAGTTCATTTCACCTCTTAGCGCTTTTGGTTTTTTGAGTTGTCCTTTAAAGCAAGGATCGCAGTGTTTTATTTTGAAAAACAGTCAAAAAGAACTTGATTGATTATGACTTGATCGTGTAGGCAGTCAGCCAGGATGCGGGCATGGCGGAACTGGTAGACGCAAGGGACTTAAAATCCCTCGGCCTTAGGCTGTCCGGGTTCGAGTCCCGGTGCCCGCACCACCTTACCACGCATTCTCGTGTCGCATTTTCCCAATCCCATCTGAATTGCTTTCGTCACTTTATGAGCTGTAACAAGCTTTAAGTCGTGATCGTTGTAAATGACGATTTGAAGTGAGCGTTTTCGACGTGTGCATTTGTTGATATGCATCACTTCAGCAATTGAAATAACAAAACCAAATCAATTTTGAATTTGCTTCAATTTGCGAATGTACGTACACTTACCGCATATTCGTTTTATGGAGGAATTTAAATGGCACCACAGTCTTATCAGGCACCGACCCAAGGCGATTTGGAACAAAATAGCACGGTCAGCCAGTCAGCAGAATCAAATCTATCTTCTGGCTCGACAACTGTTGCGGAATTGCTCGAAAAGAAAGGAAATCTTGTCTTTTCAGTCACCGCAGAAGACACGATTGCAGATGTTGTTGTCACATTGCGTGATAAGCGAATTGGTGCGCTGTTGGTTGTGGATGAGAATTCCAATCTTGAAGGCATTTTGTCTGAACGCGATATCGTGCGAAAACTTGCCGAAACACCTGGGCAGACTTTGCCCCAAAAAGTGTCAGATCTGATGACAAAAGATGTGGTGACATGTTCACCAAATGATTTGCTTGTTGGTGTCTTGAAGAAAATGACTGACGGCCGGTTTAGACATATGCCTGTGGTTGATAATGGCAAACTATGTGGCATGGTGACGATTGGTGATGTTGTGGGCTATCGTATCAACGAGCTTGAATATGAAGCTTTGCGGATGAAGCAGTTGATCGTCGGATAACAGCAAAATAGAAAAATTTTAAAGCACATGCGACAGGGCAGCGAAGTGATTGCGCTTCGTCCCCTTAAAGATGTGCTTTTATTCATCAGGAGCTGAGTTGTTTGATTGAGTATAGTTTAACGCCGATAGCTGCGACCATTATCTTTGTGATTGCCTGTCTGGCCGGTTATCAATATCGACGCGTGTTTAAGGCTGAAGGGCCGACATATCAGCTTTGGGTCTTCGGCATCATTGCCGCATTATTGCTTTTAATATTGGGATTTATTCCCATCAAAGTGGGGTAGGGCAAGCTAAGACTAAGCTTGTTCCATCTCGTTGAGCATTTTTTTAGCGCGTGGGCACAAAAGACGCTCTCTTAACGGACTATCTGGATCAATTTCTTTTTTGCAGACCAAGCATTGATCTGCATCTGAAATAGCATTTAACCCACCGCAGCTTCCTTTGATCCTTTTCCCGCTAAAAATAACGCCCAGCGCCATGCCAAGCATGACGAGCGTTAGAAGAAAAAATGCGAGGAAAAAAGTGCTCACGCGTGGGTCCTATCCGAATATTTACGCAAAACTACGCTTGTAGTTTTTTAAATGCGTCACTTGTTGAAGTGATAAACTCATATTCGCCGGTTTTTGCAGATTTTTCAATGAAAAGAACCGCAAGATCACGTTGATTTGATATTTCCAAGCCACGTTCAGTACCAAGCGCTAACAGACCAGTTGCCCATGCATCTGCCAACATGGCATTTTCAGCCAAAACAGTGACTGATACTGTGTTGTGTGTCACAGGACGACCAGTTTTCGCATCAAAAATGTGAGAATATCGCTTGCCTTCATCCATGAAGTAATTGCGATAATCACCGGATGTTGCCATGCCCATATTAGAAACCTGTGCAATTTTATGCGGCAGTTTTGAACCTTCAAGGGGTCGTTCAATACCAATTTGCCAGGCTAAACCTTCCACGTTTTTGCCGGAGGTATAAATGTCGCCACCGATTTCAACCATGAAATCTTTCAAGCCGGCATTGCGTAATGCTTGAGCGATTTGGTCAACGCCATAGCCTTTGCCAATGCCTGAAAGATAGATTTTCGTTTCAGGATCGTTCTTTTTGACACCATTATTGGTGATTTCAAGATTTTTAGCCTGGCCAACATGTTTGAAATTTTCATCGATAATGGAAGCCGCTGGCTGGCTGTTTTGTTGACCGCTTGCGCCAAAGCCCCAAGCCTCGATGATGGGACCCAAAGTAATGTCAAACTGACCATCGCTGGCAGCATTGACATCTCTTGCGGCAGTTAAAATGTCTGCAAGTGGCTTTGATACCGTCAACTCATTCGTTGAACGTGCGGCATTAAATTTGGATACTTCAGAGTTTTGATCCCAGTTGGAAAGATGCGCATTTACGATTTTAAGCGCATTTTCAATTCCTGGTCTTAAATCTGCATCAGTCAATTTGCCTTCATGATCAACCGCAATGACATTGTAATATGTCCCCATTGTTGAACCTGCGAGTTTGAGGATCGACTTTTCCGATGAGCATGCCGTAAGTCCAAGTGGCAGAATAGCTGATGCTGCGAGAATATTTCGGCGAGAGATCGATAATTTGTTGGCCACTGAATTGGCTCCTTGGCTGAAATCATTTCTGATGTATTTTGTTAGGATGCTTGTGTGTTATTTTTGTGTGTAATTCAATAAAAAAATTTCGTTTAGACCCAAATTAACACTTTAAATTTCAGTAAAACAGGGGCATAAGGTCCGAGAAAATACAGGATAAGATCGCGTGCAGCACTTTGAAATAAAAAAAGGCCTTGATTTGCCGATGACTGGTCAACCTGAGCAGTCAATTACAGATTCTCCCGTTGTTCAAAAAGTTGCTGTTTTAGGCCATGATTATATTGGTCTGAAACCCAGGTTGGAAGTGGCTGAGGGTGACAAGGTTAGTGTTGGATCACCAATTTTTGCCCACAAAGACACGCCTGATGTGAAAGTTACATCGCCAGCAGCAGGTGTTGTTAAGGCGATTAATCGCGGTGCACGCCGTGTATTAATTAGCGTCGAGATAGAAGTGGATGCTGGCTCAAACGACGTAGTTGATTTCTCCAAAGTGGGAGATGCGAAAACACGTGAAGGTTTGGCAACCAAGTTGAGCGCTTCAGGATTGTGGACATCGTTTAAAACACGCCCTTATTCAAAAGTGCCTGCAACTGACGATGCGCCAGAAGCAATTTTCGTAACCGCTATGGATACTGAGCCTTTATGCGGTGATGCGAGCTTAATCATTGCGGAAGATAAAGATGCGTTTGCAGAAGGTTTATCTGCGATATCGCTGTTAACGGATGGCCATGTTTTTGTTTGTCAGGCGAGCGGGCAGGAGATTGCTACTCAGGCCAATGATAAAATTGTCAGCGCACAATTTTCAGGTCAACACCCTGCGGGTCTTGCGGGCACGCATATGCATTTTCTAGCGCCGCCTTCAGCTGTAAAAACCGTGTGGTCGATTGGCTATCACGATGTGATTTCGATCGGCAAATTGGTCGCAACCGGAAAATATGACGCAGAACGTATCATCGCCTTGAGCGGGCCTTTGTGTACAAAACCGCGTTTGGTTAAAACAATTGCTGGTGCGTCACTGGTTGATTTGTTTGGTGATGATCTTCATCACGATGCGCCGGTGCGTATGATTTCGGGATCTGTTTTGAGCGGTCACGCAGGAGAGGGGCCAACTGCGTTCTTGGGCCGTTATGCGCGTCAAGCAACATTGATTGAAGAAGATAAAAAGCAAATTCCGCTTGGTTGGATCAGGCCAATGGCGTCGAAATTTGCAGTGCAACCAGTATTGGGTTCAGCCTTTTCTAAAAAGCTCTATGCGTTGTCTTCCAACTTAAATGGTGGTCGACGCGCTATGGTGCCGCTTGGGACATTTGAGAATTTAATGCCTCAAGACTTTTTACCAACACAGCTTTTAAGAGCTTTGCTCGTTATGGATACTGATCAAGCGCAGGCATTGGGTGCCCTAGAGCTTGATGAAGAAGACCTCGCGCTTGTGACATTTGCCTGTCCAGCAAAATATGAATACGGCATGGCGCTGCGCGATTGCCTGACTAAGATCGAAAAGGAGGGCTAACATTGGGTCTGAGACAGTTTTTCGATTCAATTGAGCCGCATTTTGTAAAGGGCGGGAAATATGAAAAATTCTTCCCCATTTATGAAATGGTGGAGAGTTTTGTTTACACCCCTAAAACGGTCACGACAGCTGCGCCGCATGCACGCTCATATATAGATATGAAGCGCATCATGACTTACGTAGTGATTGCAACTATTCCAGCGATTTTAGTGGGCATGTATAATGTTGGTCTTCAGACCAATATGGCAATTGAGACATTTGGTGCTGAGGGTTGGCGTGCTTGGATCTTAAGCACATTGGGCATTGGATTTGATCCAGGCAATCCATTTGCCAATATTGTCCATGGTGCACTTTATTTCTTCCCGATTTACATCGTAACGCTTGTTGCGGGCGGTATTTTCGAAGTTGTGTTCGCAACCATTCGCGGTCACGAAGTCAATGAGGGTTTCCTCGTAACGTCAATGCTTTACGCTTTAATCATGCCGGCAAGTACGCCATTGTGGCAGGTGGCGCTTGGTATCATCTTCGGTGTGGTGATTGGTAAAGAAGTCTTTGGTGGTACGGGTAAGAACTTTCTTAATCCTGCGCTCACCGGTCGCGCCTTTTTATATTTTGCGTATCCTGCGCAAATGTCGGGTGATACAATTTGGGTGCCAGTTGACGGGTTCTCTGGCGCGACGGCTTTGTCGATTTCGGCCTCAGCGGGCTTTGAAGAATTAGCCGCAAACGGCATGAGCTGGATGGATTCTTTCATCGGTCTCATTCCTGGATCAATCGGCGAAACATCCACAATTGCCTGTATGATTGGACTGGCATTCTTGCTGATCACGCGTATTGCCAATTGGCGCCTTGTTGTTGGGTGTCTTGCGGGTATGATTGGATTTTCGCTACTGTTGAACATCATTGGTTCTGACACAAATCCAATGTTCGCATTGCCTTGGTATTGGCATTTGGTAATCGGCGGATATGCCTTTGGTTTGGCCTTTATGGTCACCGAGCCAGTATCTGCATCTCACACAAATCTTGGACGCTATTTCTATGGCGCATTGGTTGGTGTCATGGTGGTCATGATCCGCGTGATCAATCCAGCTTTCCCAGAAGGAATGATGCTGGCGATCTTGTTCGCAAACGTCTTTGCGCCGCTGATTGATTATTTCGTCGTGCAGGCAAACATTAAACGTAGGGCCAAAAAACATGTCTGATCAGGAAAAACAGCCCGGATTAATTCGTCGTTTTTTAGCGCAACCGGCAGATAGCGTTGGTAAAACAATCTTTGTGGCCGTCAGCCTATGTCTTGTCGCGTCTATGGTTGTGTCTGCAGTTTCTGTGTCTTTGCGCGATGTGCAGGAAGTAAACAAACTTAAAGATAAGCAAGTTAACATTTTGCAGGTTGCTGGTGTTTATGAACCGGGTATCGATGTTGTTGACGCCTTCGGTGAGTTTGAACCGCATATTTTGGAACTCAGCACTGGCACATTTACGGATCAGTTTGATCCTGCGACTTTTGATGATCGTGAAGCAGCAGACAATCCAGAAACGTCTGTCGAATTGGTCGAAGACCCAGCTGGCATTGTCCGTAAAGCTAACTTTGTGACCATCTATTTGCTTCGCAAAGAAGACGGCTCGCTCGATAAAGTGATTTTGCCGATCCATGGCTATGGCCTATGGTCAACGCTCTATGGGTTCATCGCGCTTGAGAGCAATGGCAATGATATCTTTGGTCTTCAGTTCTATTCCCACGCGGAAACACCTGGCCTTGGCGCGGAAGTTGACAATCCACGCTGGAAGGCACTTTGGAAGGGTAAGAAGCTGAAAGACGAAAATGATGTGTTGCAGATCAGTGTGACGAAAACAGCGCCACCCGCCGGCAAAGACTATCATGTTGATGCGCTGTCCGGCGCGACTTTGACATCGGTTGGCGTTGATAACCTTGTTAAATTTTGGTTGGGTGAAGAGGGGTATACACCTTTCTTAAATCGCCTTAAGGCGGGAGAGATATAATGGCTCAAACACGCAGGCAACTTCTTGTCGACCCAATGGTCGATAACAATCCAATCACACTGCAAGTGCTTGGCATTTGTTCAGCTTTGGCGGTGACATCATCCTTGCAAGTGGCGTTTGTGATGTCCTTGGCGGTGACATTTGTGACCGCGTTTTCATCCATGTTTATCTCGATGATCCGCAACCATATCCCAGGTTCCATCCGTATTATTGTTCAAATGGTGATTATCGCATCTTTGGTGATCATCGTGGACCAGATTTTGAAGGCATACGCATTTGAGATCTCAAAAACACTGTCGGTATTTGTGGGCTTGATTATTACCAATTGTATTGTGATGGGTCGCGCAGAAGCATTTGCCATGAAGAACCCGCCGATTGCATCGTTCATTGACGGCGTTGGCAACGGACTTGGTTATGGTTTGATCTTAATGCTTGTTGGATTTGTTCGTGAATTGTTTGGCGCTGGCAGCTTGTTTGGTGTGACAATTTTGGAAACAGTCAATAATGGTGGCTGGTATGTACCGAACGGAATGTTGCTCCTACCGCCTTCAGCATTCTTCATTATCGGCTTGATCATTTGGGCATTCCGCACTTGGAAACCTGCTCAAGTTGAGGTGCGCGAATATAAAATCCAGACGGTGGAGGCCCACTAATGGAAGCGCTCATTTCCCTTGCTGTCAAAGCAATCTTTGTTGAAAACCTTGCGCTCTCATTCTTCTTGGGAATGTGTACGTTTATTGCGGTATCGAAGAAGATTTCAACCGCAATCGGACTTGGTATTTCTGTGATGATTGTGCAATCCATCACAGTGCCTGCGAACAATCTCATCTTGAACTATCTATTGGCACCTGGTGCACTCAGTTGGGCAGGATTTGATGATGTTGATCTAACTTTCCTTGGATTGATCTCTTATATCGGCGTGATTGCGGCGCTTGTGCAAATTCTTGAGATGGTGCTCGATAAGTATTTCCCACCACTTTACAACGCTTTGGGCGTGTTCTTGCCTTTGATCACCGTGAACTGCGCGATCTTGGGTGGTTCATTGTTCATGGTGGAACGGAGTTACGATTTCTCTGAATCTGTCACCTATGGTGTATCATCCGGGTTTGGTTGGGCGCTTGCAATTACTGCAATGGCAGGTGTTCGTGAGAAGCTTAAATATTCCGACATTCCTGATGGTCTGCAGGGTCTTGGCATCACCTTTATCTCAGCTGGCTTGATGGCAATGGCATTTATGTCATTTTCTGGCGTTAAATTGTAGGGAGATCACTCATGGCAACATTTGGTCTTGGTATTGTACTCTTTACATTGATCGTTCTCGCGCTGGTGACGATCATTCTCGCAGCGCGTTCAAAACTCGTTTCAACTGGTAATGTGAATATTACCATTAATGGTGAGAAAACAATTTCGGTCCCTGCTGGTGGCAAATTGTTGCAGACCTTAGCGGAACAGAAGCTGTTCGTTCCATCTGCTTGTGGTGGTGGTGGCACATGTGCTCAATGCCGGGTGCGAATTCATGAGGGTGGGGGATCCATCCTTCCCACTGAGGAAAGCCACATTACCAAACGTGAAGCTGCTTGCGGTGATCGTTTGTCATGTCAGGTTGCTGTTAAGCAAGACATGCAGGTCGAAGTGCCCGAAGAAGTCTTTGGTGTGAAGAAATGGGAATGTACCGTTCGCTCCAATGACAATGTGGCAACCTTTATTAAGAACCTTGTTCTTGAATTGCCTGAAGGTGAAGATGTGAACTTCCGTGCCGGTGGTTATATTCAGATTGAGGCTCCTGCACATAAGCTTTCTTATAAAGATTTCGATATTGGTGATGAGTATCGCGAAGATTGGGATAAGTTTAATCTCTGGCAGTTTGAATCAAGCGTTGAAGAGCCGATTGAGCGTGCTTATTCCATGGCAAACTATCCTGATGAGAAGGGTCTCATTATGCTGAACGTGCGTGTGGCTTCACCACCGCCGGGCAAAAATGATGTGCCTCCTGGTCAGATGTCATCTTACATCTTTAATTTAAAGCCAGGCGATAAAGTTACGATTTCAGGCCCATTTGGTGAATTCTTTGCACGCGAAACACCGAAAGAGATGGTTTTTGTGGGTGGTGGTGCTGGTATGGCGCCCATGCGCAGTCATATCTTTGATCAGCTGAAGCGTCTTGAAAACCGCGATCGCAAGATCACTTTCTGGTATGGTGCGCGGTCGAAAAAAGAAATGTTCTTTGTTGAAGATTTCGATCAATTAGCCGAAGAGTTTGATAATTTTGAATGGCATGTTGCGCTTTCTGATGCGCTGCCTGAGGATGATTGGTCTGGCTATACAGGCTTTATTCATAACATCTTGCTTGAAGAATATCTCAAGGATCATCCAGCACCAGAAGATTGCGAATATTATATGTGTGGACCACCCATCATGAACCAGTCGGTGATTAATATGTTGCTGGAGCTGGGTGTGGATCGCGAAGATATCATGCTGGATGACTTTGGTGGCTAACGCTTAATCACCTTCCATAAAATTGGAATTTATTCAGGGCCTTATTGAACCAAGTTAAATGGTTGAATAGGGCCCTTTGGTTTGTGCCATTGGTTTTTTTTTAGATGCGAATCCGTCTGATCGTTTTGAAATCGAAAAAAACCGCCTTTGTTCCAATTAACGAAAATATCTTTTGGTGTTTTGTAGTTTTTGGCATGTTGTTACCAAGGATTTCTAACAATCGCGTAATAAATTGCGAGTTATATCAATTTTCCTTTCGGTTGGTCTTGCACCTTGTGCATTGCTGCGGTAACCAATCCTCAATGGCGTAATAAATGGGACTCGCCGTTTTTCGCACGCCTGGGTGCAATAAACATAATATGTTGACCAGCAGGATAAGACATAATGACTGAACTTCTTGGTTCTTATTTGCCTATCGCGATCTTTTTGGGACTATCACTCGTAATCGGATTGGCCCTTTTGATCGCTCCTTTCGCTCTTGCCTATAAAGCTCCTGATGCAGAAAAACTCTCTGCATATGAGTGTGGCTTTAATGCATTTGATGATGCGCGGATGAAATTTGATATTCGCTTCTATCTTGTCGCAATTTTGTTCATCATTTTTGACCTTGAGGTCGCGTTCCTCTTCCCGTGGGCCGTATCATTTGGTGATCTTGGCTGGTTTGGTTTTTGGTCGATGATGGTGTTCTTGGCGGTTCTAACCATTGGCTTTGCATATGAGTGGAAAAAAGGAGCGCTGGAATGGGAGTAGGTGACACAACCCTTGTAGCCCCTCAGCCTAAAGGCATTATCGATCCAAATACGGGTAAACCAATTGGTGCGGATGACGCGTTTTTTGGCGAGATGAATAATGAGCTCGCTGATAAAGGCTTTTTGGTCACATCTGCAGAAGATCTGATCACTTGGGCGCGAACTGGTTCACTCATGTGGATGACATTTGGTTTGGCTTGTTGCGCGGTTGAAATGATGCACACGTCTATGCCGCGTTATGATGTTGAGCGCTTTGGTTTTGCGCCGCGCGCTTCACCACGTCAATCTGATGTGATGATCGTCGCGGGCACTTTGACCAATAAAATGGCGCCAGCTTTGCGTAAAGTTTATGATCAAATGCCTGAACCACGTTATGTGATTTCCATGGGCTCTTGCGCCAATGGTGGTGGTTATTACCACTATTCCTATTCTGTGGTGCGCGGGTGTGATCGCATTGTTCCTGTAGATATCTATGTGCCTGGCTGCCCTCCCACTGCGGAAGCGCTGCTTTATGGTGTGTTGATGCTGCAAAAGAAAATTCGTCGTACTGGTACGATCGAGCGATAGGGTCGAGAATGAGTGAAAACCTCGAAGAACTAGCTGGTTTTATTAAAGAGAGCCAAGGTGCGGCTATTTTGTCAGCTGACATTGCTTATGGTGAATTAACGCTGGTTACGACATCGGATGCAATTATCGAATTGCTGACATTTATGCGTGAAAATGCGCGTTGTAAATTTGTCAATTTCATCGATTTGTGCGGTGTTGATTGGCCGTCTCGCGAGAAGCGTTTTGACGTTGTTTATCACCTCATGTCGCCGCAACAAAATGCGCGTGTTCGCATCAAGCTCGAAGTCGCTGATGGAGAAACCATCCCATCAGCAACATCTGTGTTCCCTGGTGCTGAATGGTTTGAGCGCGAAGCCTATGACATGTACGGCATCTTGTTCTCTGGTCACCCAGATCTACGCCGTATTCTCACAGACTACGGTTTTGAAGGTTATCCGTTGCGTAAAGATTTCCCGACAACTGGTTATGTTGAAGTTCGTTATGACGATGAAGTTAAGCGTGTTGTCTATGAGCCTGTGGAACTTAAACAGGAATTCCGTAACTTTGATTTCTTAAGCCCTTGGGAAGGGACAGACTATGTCCTGCCTGGTGATGAAAAAGCGGAAGGGCAGTAAGATGACTGAACATAACGTCCGCAATTTTAACATTAACTTTGGTCCTCAGCACCCTGCAGCGCACGGTGTGTTACGTTTGGTGTTGGAACTTGATGGTGAGATCGTTACGCGTATTGATCCGCATATTGGTCTGTTGCATCGCGGCACAGAAAAGCTGATTGAGACCAAAACATATCTTCAAGCCGTTCCTTATTTTGATCGTCTTGATTATGTGGCACCGATGAACCAAGAGCATGCATTTGCTTTGGCCGTTGAACGCTTAATGGGTGTTGAAGTGCCAAAACGTGGTCAGTTGATCCGCGTTCTTTATTCTGAGATTGGCAGAATTCTTTCCCACCTCTTGAACATCACAACACAAGCGCTTGATGTTGGTGCGCTTACGCCTCCTCTTTGGGGCTTTGAAGCGCGAGAAAAACTGATGGTGTTTTATGAGCGCGCTTGTGGTGCACGCATGCACTCAGCCTATTTCCGCCCAGGTGGTGTTCACCAAGATATTCCAGATGAGCTTGTTGAAGATATCGGCAAGTTTATCGATCCATTCTTAAAGACTTGCGATGACATTGAAGGTCTGTTGACAGACAACCGTATCTTTAAGCAACGTAATGTTGATATTGGTTTTGTGAAGCTTGACGATGCATGGGCTTGGGGTTTCTCAGGCGTCATGGTGCGTGGTTCAGGTGCTGCGTGGGATTTGCGTCGCGCGCAACCATATGAGTGTTATTCAGAACTCGATTTTGATATTCCGATTGGCAAAAATGGCGACAATTATGATCGCTATCTTATTCGCATGTTGGAAATGCGTGAATCTGCAAAGATCATGCGTCAATGTGTGGATTTGCTGTTGGGTGAGAATAAAACTGGGCCGGTATCGTCGCTCGACGGTAAAATGGTGCCACCAAAACGCGGTGAGATGAAACGCTCAATGGAAGCGCTTATTCATCACTTTAAACTCTACACCGAAGGATATCACGTTCCTGAAGGTGAAGTTTACGCCGCTGTGGAAGCGCCAAAGGGTGAGTTTGGTGTTTATCTTGTGTCTGACGGTTCCAATAAGCCTTATCGTTGCAAACTTCGTGCGCCAGGTTACGCGCATTTGCAGGCGATGGATTTTGTGTGCCGCAATCACCAACTTGCTGATGTTTCAGCTGTGTTGGGATCGCTGGATATCGTGTTTGGTGAGGTGGATCGATGAGTATTTGTCTCAACAATTGTTTTTATTTTTTGGCCGCGTAAGGGGAAATCATGTCTGTACGCCGCTTAGCTGATGATCACCTTCAACCTGAAGGTTTCCAGTTCAACCGCTCATTCACAGCGGAAGCAAAAAAATGGGTAAAGAAATACCCCAAGGGTCGTGAACAGTCTGCTGTCATTCCGCTGCTGATGCTTGCGCAAGAGCAAGATGGCTGGGTGACAAAGTCTGCGATTGAACATGTCGCTGATATGTTGGGCATGCCATATATCCGTGCTTTGGAAGTTGCGACTTTCTATACGCAATTCCAGCTAAAACCGGTTGGCAAGCGCGCTCATATTCAAGTTTGCGGCACAACACCATGCATGTTGCGCGGTTCGGAAGAGCTGATTTCAATGTGTAAGAAACGCATTAATCCTGAGCCATTTGAGCTGAATGAAGCCGGCACAATGTCTTGGGAAGAAGTTGAGTGTCAGGGCGCTTGTGTGAACGCACCAATGGTAATGATTTTCAAAGATGCTTATGAAGATCTAACACCAGAACGTTTTTCGTACATTCTTGAGCGTTTTGAATCGGGCAAGGGCGAAGAGATTACACCTGGTCCGCAGATTGACCGTATTTTCTCAGCAGCTGAAGGTGGTCCAACCACTTTGACAGAAGCGCCGACGAAAAAACGCGTATCGGCATCGAAAACTGCGGCCAAGAAAACCACCGCCAAGAAAGCCGCGCCAGCTAAGAAAGCTGCGCCAAAGGCGACAACCGCAAAAGCACCTGCGAAGGCTGCAGCACCTAAAGCTGCGCCGAAAGCTACAACAAAAGCCGCTGCTAAAACAGCAGCGCCGAAAAAGGCAAGTGCGGCTGCTGTATCTCCAGAGGATAAAAACCGTCCACCAAAAATCAAGAAACCAGCGAAACCAGATGATTTGAAGCTCATTTCAGGTGTTGGTCCAAAGCTAGAAGGTGTTCTGAACGGTTTGGGTATTTATAAGTTCGAGCAAGTTTCCAAATGGAAAAAGGCCGAGCGTGAGTGGGTTGATGGCTACCTTAAATTTAAAGGTCGGATCGATCGTGATGATTGGGTAAAGCAAGCTAAAGCGCTCGCTAAGGGCGGAGAAGCTGAATACATCAAAGTGTTCGGCAAGAAACCGCGTTAGGGCGAGATAGAGGTTAGAATATGCTACAAGATAAAGACCGTATCTTTACCAATATCTATGGTTTGCATGACAAATCGCTCAAAGGTGCGATGTCGCGTGGCCATTGGGATGGCACGAAGAAGCTTCTTGATAAAGGCCGCGACTGGATCATCAACGAAGTTAAAGCCTCTGGTCTAAGAGGCCGTGGCGGTGCGGGTTTCCCAACTGGTCTTAAATGGTCCTTTATGCCGAAGGAAAGTGATGGTCGCCCGCATTATTTGGTGATCAATGCTGATGAGTCAGAACCTGGCACGTGTAAAGACCGCGATATTATGCGCCATGATCCGCATACGCTGATCGAGGGCTGCGTGATTGCTGGTTTTGCCATGGGTGCGCATGCGACATATATTTATGTTCGCGGTGAATATATGCGTGAGCGCGAAGCACTTCAGGCGGCAATTGACGAATGTTATGACGCTGGTCTTTTGGG
>JAHDFS010000084.1 GCA_020628035.1 Rhizobiaceae bacterium | reverse complement strand
GCTAGGCCTGAAATCCCTGATCGCGACGTCGCATCTTTAAGCTTTAAATCATAGACCGCGCGATGGGGCAGCAACTGCGAAGCTGACAATGTGGTTGCAAAGCCGGACGCCAAAATTGCAGCCGAACATAATGTCTTAAAAATTGTGGATGTTTTCGTCATGAACTGTCGCGTAATGCTCTCTGTTGTGGATTCTGAATGAATATAGTCAGACAATACGGCGATGTGTAGACTTTTCTTATTGATGTTATACGAATCATCGTTAAAGACTTAACATCTGCTATATTATGGTCCTAAAGGAATATACCAAAATGTCTCTTTCACTTGATGCACGAATGGCTGAAGCACGTTTGTCTGCACGCGGCATTGCATTGCCAAAGGCTGCCGCGCCTGCTGCGAATTATTTGCCTTACACAATGTCCAACAATCATTTGTTTATCTCCGGTCAATTACCTATGCAGGAAGGACAAATTGCGGTTAAAGGCCAGCTTGGCCATTCGGTCACCGTTGAACAAGGCGCGCATGCTGCACAAATTTGCGCGATCAACATTTTAGCGCAAGCAAAAGCCGCATTGGGCGATTTGGGCCGGATCAAACAAGTAATCAAAATCAACGGATTTGTCTCATCAACAGCTGATTTTCATGAGCAGCATTTGGTGATCAATGGTGCATCAGATTTCTTGGCTGAAATTTTAGGTGACAGTGGCGTGCATGCCCGTGCTGCCGTTGGCATGGCATCACTTCCATTCAATGCTGCTGTTGAAATTGATGCGATCATCGAGTTTGAAGAATATGGTTCCGGAAGCTAAAACGCTCGAAAAGCTATTTGAAAAGCCTATCGCTCATCGGGGTCTCCATGATGAGGCCAATGGCGTGTTTGAAAATACAATCAGCGCCTTTGAAGCTGCGATCGAAGGTGGCTACGCGATTGAATGCGATTTGCAATTTTCTGCCGATGGCGTACCAATGGTGTTTCATGATTTTAATCTGAAACGACTTTGCGGCATCGGCGGTGATGTCCGTGATAAGATGGCATCAGAGCTCACGCAGTTATCAGTTGGTGGCACCGCGGACAAAATCCCCACGCTCAAATCATTGTTGGACCTTGTTGACGGCAAAGTGCCGCTCATTCTTGAACTCAAGGGCCGTAAAGATAATGATGATGGTTTTGCCGGCGCTGTGCTTGACGATATTGAGGATTATAAAGGTCCGATTGCAGTGATGTCATTTGCTCAACATCTGCTGAAGGATTTTAAGGATCTGGGCTGTGCTTATCCGATCGGTTTGACTGCCGAAGGTAAAGAACCTGAAATCTTCTTCAAACATGAAGATGCACTTGGATATGGTGTCACATTTATATCCTATGACATTGACGATATTCCCAATCCGTTTGTCGAGGCGCAGCGTAAACAAGGTAGGAAGATCATCACCTGGACTGTTCGTAATCGTGAGCAACAAAAACTTTCTGATCAACATACCGATCAAATCACATTTGAGGGGTTTGAACCTGCGTAATATTGGGCCATATGTGTTATATGGAGACGCCCAATGAGTGACGCTGACAAACCGCTAACCGTACAAACCATCGCGCAAATTAATGAAGTGTCAAAATCTGATTGGGATCAGTTCATTGGCGCTTCAAAAACTGATTCAGAAAACAACTATAACCCATTTGTTTCACACGATTTTCTGTCATGTTTGGAAGAATCCGGATCCGTGTCACGCGAAACAGGTTGGATGCCTCAACATTTGGTATTATCCAATTCAGATGGTGATATTTTGGGTGCCCTGCCATCTTATGTGAAATCTCACAGCCAGGGTGAATATGTGTTTGATCATGCTTGGGCAGACGCATGGGAGCGCGCTGGCGGGAGATACTATCCAAAAGTCCAGTGTTCAGTTCCCTTTACACCCGCTACCGGCCCTCGCCTTTTGGTGAATAAACAAGCCAATATCTCAGCGGTTCGATTGGGATTAGCATCCGCTCTTTGTCAGGTGACTGATCAACTGCAACTTTCCTCTGCACATATTACCTTCATGCCTGAAGATGAGGCTGAGCTTCTCAAGCAACAGGGTTTTTTGATCCGAAATGATCAGCAATTTCATTTTGAAAATGATGGGTATAAGTCCTATTCCGATTTTCTAGACACGCTCGCATCGCGCAAACGAAAAGCGCTCAAAAAAGAACGCCGCATTGCGCTTGAAAACGACATTGAAATTGAATGGCTGACTGGCGAGAAATTAACCGAAGACATTTGGGATATCTTTTTTCAATTCTATATGGATACAGGTGCGCGCAAATGGGGTCGGCCTTATCTCACGCGATCTTTTTTCTCGCTGATTGGCGAACGCATGCCGGATGATATCCTGCTTATCATGGCAAAACGTGACGGCCGTTATATTGCTGGTGCCATCAACTTTATCGGCTCTGACTGCCTTTATGGTCGTCATTGGGGCTGTATGGAAGACCATCCATATTTGCATTTTGAGGTGTGTTATCATCAAGCCATAGACTATGCGATTGCCAATGGTTTGAAACGCGTTGAAGCTGGTGCTCAAGGTCAACATAAGCTCGCGCGTGGATATATGCCTAAAATGACATATTCAGCACATTACATCCCACATGAGGGATTTCGAAACGCAATTTCGGATTATCTCCACCATGAACGCCAAGAGGTTGGGGAAATTTTAGAGATTTTAGAGACGCGCGCGCCGTTTAAAGCTAAAAATAGCTGACAGATAAGGAGCTATCGAAATGAGCTATGACGATCAAAACATATTTGCCAAAATCTTGCGCGGGGAAATCCCCAATGTAACGGTTTATGAAGATGACGATGTTTTGGCCTTTATGGATGTCATGCCCCATGCAGATGGGCATTGTTTGGTTATTCCCAAAGAAGCAGCTGTTGGCATTTATGACGCATCAGCGGAAGCATTAAGCGCAACCATCCTTGTCACACAAAAGCTTGCGAATGCGTGTAAAACCGCCTTTAACGCAGATGGTATCACCATTCGCCAGCACAATGATCCTGCCGGTGGTCAAGAGGTGTTTCACTTACATTTTCATGTTGTTCCGCGTCATGACGGTGTGGGTCTTCGCCCTCAAACCGGCAAAATGGAAGACATTGATGTGCTTGTTGCAAATGCTGAGAAAATCAAAGCAGCGCTTTAGTAGCTACCAGGTTCGCGTGATTAATTGGAAATTCAGCGCCCAATTGCCCACAAGCAGCACGAGGAGCGCCACACCGCAGCCAACGACAATGCGCTTTCCTGTCATTTGAAATGCGGCAAAACCCGCCGCAACTGCAAAAATACGCAGATAGATATTAAATTCAGACAGAGCACCAGTTGGCTGCAAGATCAGTTTTGCGATCACCGCGGCCACCAGTGAGGTTGCCGTTGCCCTGACCCACAATAATGCAAGGCTTCCTTCTTTTAAACGGTTGCCGGCGATCACACCAAACCATCGCCACATATCCGTGGCAATCCATCCAGCAATGCCAATATAGATGATGGGCCAATACCATGCATCGCTTGAAAAATAGGTCATGGATTTTCCTCTTTGCTGCGCTCAATCAGCACATAGATCAAAGTGGATAAGCTGCCGCCTACAACACCGGCCAGCAAAATATCAATCTCCGGCCATATTTGCGCAAAGACGGGGCCTAAAATGAGGCCGAATACCATCGCAATATAGATGCTGTAATCCCGTGCTGAGCGCCAAAGGGTCATCAAGAAATAAACCGGTGTTAGGAAAAAGAGTGCACCAATTGCCATTAACGGCAGATCAGATACGATGCCATAGCTGATCCCAATCACGGCTGTATTGAAAGCCCATATGCAGCCCCCTGCTCCAGCAAAAAACGATACCCGCACGTTACGCGGTAATTCCCGCGTTTTATCCATGGAATAGACCCAAGCCGTAATGGCGACAAAATGCGATAGGATGAGCAAGAGCCATGTGGGTGTTTTGGGGTTTTTTATCTCCGGAACCAAAGCTGCGGTCATTGGCATGAGACGAATTGCTGACAAGGCTACGGCCAGAAATGTTGCCGGAAGCGCAGCACCTGCAAAGATCGAACCGATTAAGATCAATTGCGATGGCAACGCCCAAATCATCCCCGCCATGAGAACGGCTTCAAACCGGGATAACCCGACTTCGACCGCAAATCCGGCAAATCCAATCATGGCGCCTGAGAGCATGAGCCCCGGCAACGTAAAGACGACTTTCGCGCCTTGCCAGAATGCTTGTGATTTGGAAATTAAAGCTTGAGACTCAGAAATTTCAGAATTCATACATCCTGAATAGGTCAATTCGCGATTTTGTGGAAGAGAAAGTTAAAAAAACGCCTTGTGACAAGACCATAATTAAAAAAACGCCCCAAACTTTTGTCTGAGGCGTTTCTTATTATTCTATTTTTTACGTGGCACTTTTGGCACCGTCGGAGACGTTCTTCGCGGTTTTGGCGCTGGTTTGGCCTCAGGTTCCGTTTTGGCCTTAGCCGTCTGCTTAGCTGCAGATTTGGCTTTGGTCGGCGCCGGATCGCCATCGGGTGATTTTGGATCAGAACCAGATCCACCTGACTTACCTTTCGGCGCAGCACGTTTACGAGCCGTGGGCTTAGAAGCTGCTTTTTTCGCAGGTGCCTTTTTCGGCGTGGCTTCCTTTTTCGGCTTGGCGCGCGCTGTTGCTGGGATTGATTCAAGCTCAATCTCAGTTTTACCCGCATCATCCGTGCCGATTTTCACCTTCACCGTGCCGCCCTTAGTCAGTTTGCCAAAGAGTAGCTCGTTGGCCAGAGGCTTTTTGATGTGTTCTTGAATAACACGTCCCAATGGCCGCGCACCCATGCGCTCATCATAACCTTTATTGGCCAGCCATTCGATGGCTTCATCGGTCAGATCAAAGGTCACATTGCGCTCAGCCAATTGAACTTCAAGCTGCATAACGAATTTCTGAA
The DNA here is from genome assembly GCA_020628035.1 of Rhizobiaceae bacterium. Classification (GTDB taxonomy): domain Bacteria; phylum Pseudomonadota; class Alphaproteobacteria; order Rhizobiales; family Rhizobiaceae; genus Lentilitoribacter. The sequence continues at coordinate 8,856 of JAHDFS010000084.1, read as the reverse complement.
CCACTTTGTGGATGACTTTCGTAGGCAAAGAACCAAACGGGATAATGGCATCCAAACGGTTGCGGAATTCAGGCGTGAACAAGCGGTTGATTGCTTCCTCATCATCACCCGTGCGTTTAGATGATCCAAAACCAATTGCCTGTTTGGCAGCATCTGCCGCACCGGCATTGGTTGTCATGATCAGAACCACATTGCGGAAATCGATCTTCTTACCGTTATGGTCGGTCAAAGAGCCGTGATCCATAACTTGCAACAAGATATTATAGATATCCGGATGCCCCTTCTCGATCTCATCAAGAAGCAAGACACAATGCGGATGCTGGTCAACACCATCGGTGAGCAAACCACCTTGATCGAAACCGACATATCCGGGAGGTGCACCCAAGAGGCGCGATACCGTATGACGCTCCATATATTCAGACATATCAAAGCGCAGAAGCTCCACACCAAGCGATGAGGCAAGCTGTTTAGCAACTTCGGTTTTACCAACACCGGTAGGACCAGAGAACAGATAAGAACCAATTGGCTTATCTGGCTCACGCAAACCAGCGCGTGCGAGGCGAATGGCAGCCGTTAGCTGCTCAATTGCATTATCCTGACCATAAACAACGCTGCGCAGCTCTTGATCAAGCGTTGCAAGCACTTGCGTATCGTCTTTGGACACCGTTTTGGGCGGAATGCGAGCCATGGTCGCAACCGTGGCTTCGATCTGATTTTCCGTTAAACGTTTGGCACGCTTATCGGCAGGTAGCAGCATCTGTGCAGCACCTGATTCATCAATCACATCGATCGCTTTATCCGGCAATTTACGATCGGTAATATAACGCGCAGACAATTCTACCGCTGCTTTGATCGCATCCTCGGTATATTTGATATTATGATAATCTTCAAAACGCGTTTTGAGGCCTTTTAAGATATCAATTGTCTCATCAATTGTTGGCTCATTCACATCAATCTTCTGGAAGCGACGCACCAAAGCGCGGTCTTTTTCAAAGAACTGACGATATTCCTTATAGGTGGTCGAGCCGATACAACGGATATTACCTGAAGCAAGCGCCGGCTTAAGCAAGTTAGATGCATCCATTGCACCGCCTGATGTTGCACCCGCACCAATGATGGTGTGGATTTCATCAATAAACAAAATTGCTTCTGGCTTATCTTCTAGTTCTTTCATCACCTGCTTAAGGCGTTCTTCAAAGTCACCGCGATAACGCGTACCCGCAAGCAACGCACCCATATCAAGCGCATAGATGATTGACCCTTCGAGGACTTCAGGCACGTCTTTTTCGATAATACGTTTCGCCAAACCTTCAGCGATTGCAGTTTTACCCACACCAGGATCTCCGACATAGAGCGGATTGTTCTTCGAACGACGACACAGGATTTGGATCGTGCGATCAACTTCATCACTACGACCAATGAGTGGGTCAATTTTACCTTTTTCCGCCTTTGCATTGAGATCAACGCAATAAGCGGACAAAGCGTCCTGATTCTTTTTCGAACTTCCAGCTTCATCGCCCTGTTCACCATCTGGTGAACTTGATGCGCCACTATCAGGCATATCAGAACCACGAACAGAAGGCGTATCGCCTGAACCAGGTCGTTTGCCAATCCCGTGGGAGATAAAGTTGACCGCATCAAAACGGGTCATTTCCTGCTCTTGCAAGAAATACGCAGCGTGGCTTTCGCGCTCTGCAAAAATGGCAACTAGCACGTTAGCGCCGGTCACTTCATCGCGACCGGAAGATTGAACATGGATCACTGCGCGCTGAATAACGCGTTGGAACCCTGTTGTTGGTTTTGAATCCTCACCGAAATCTGAAACCAGATTGTTGAGATCTTTATCCACATAATCAGTGACGATGCGCTTGAGCTGATCAAGATCAACGTTGCAGGCGCGCATAACCGCTGCTGCATCTTCATCTTCGATCAAAGCAAGCAATAAATGCTCCAGCGTGGCATATTCATGTCTGCGTTCATTTGCAAACGTGAGCGCTCTGTGAAGCGATTGTTCTAAAGAATTGGAAAATGTAGGCAAATTTTCTTCCTTATTTCTTTTCCATCACACATTGCAGAGGGTGCTGATTCTCCTGAGCAAGGTCCATGACCTGTGTTACTTTGGATTCTGCAACCTCATATGTAAAGACCCCGCACTCACCTGCACCGTGATTGTGAACATGCAACATGATACGCGTCGCCGATTCTCGGTCCTTTTGGAAAAAATGCTCCAAAACATGGATCACAAATTCCATCGGTGTATAATCATCATTTAACAGCAACACACGGTATAGACTTGGTTTTTTCGGTTTTGGCCGTGTTGCCGTTACCGCGTACAAATCATCATCCGGCCCATTGCCGCCAGGATCTTTGTCTTTATCCTGCATTGTCAGAATATTTAACTTTTCCGACATTGTATTCACTTTCAAATTATCTCCAAACTGAGACATGGGTCTTCGTCGATCCTTAACTTATGTATTCGCTCATCTCATTTTAACCCCTAGTCCGATCAAGACCAGAAAAAATAGCATTTTTATCAGGAAAAACTTTTCTGAAACTAGCACGATTGCGCATGATTTTACTGCGCGCACGAAAAAACCCAGTTGTGGGAGGCCAACTGGGTTTAAACGTAAGAACTATATATGCTGCTTGGAGGAAGCAGCTAAGCGATATTACTTAGCTTTAGCAACAGCTTCGAAAGGCGCATAAGCGTCTTTTGCGAGGCTAGTATATAGTTCACCAAGCTTTGTTGATTGTGCAACAAGAGCTTCGTATGAAGATTTTGCGAAGTCGCTTTGGATTTCAAAAGCAGTTTCAACTGATTTTGCAGCAACTAGTTTTTCAGCAACAGCTGCTGAATCTTCGTAGTTTTTCTTTGTGAATTCTGATGCTTCAGAAGCAATCTGCTGGAAACCTTTTTGAGCAACTGTTGAAGAAGCTGTTACAGCGTTGATTACGTCCTGGTTCATTTTTGTAACTTGATCGAAATTGAACATTTAAATTGTCCTTCATGTGTGAGTGTTGAATTACATATATATGCACTGCACAAAAACGTCAAGTATTTTTGTGCAACGCAGCATTGACAATTTTGCATTGCAATAATTTAGGGTGAATTTTCTCTTATCGGTAAACTTCTTGGTAACCCTAACAGGCTATTATCACCTTCTAGTAACCACGGGGGTGGCGTGGATTTTGAACAATTTGAGTTTAAAGAGTAAGTGTCGTGCAAATTGATAGCGTAAGTTCTAACCTAGTTTACCAAGCCTCTTCGTTCCTGAAAATCAATACTCAAAGACTAATCGTAATTGCACTTGCTGCCATTATGGTGGCGAGTATTCCGGCGACTGCCCAGGCAAATCCAAAATATGCTGGCATTGTCATTGATGCCAAAACAGGACGTACTCTTTATAAATATAAAGCTGATTCCAAGCGCTACCCTGCATCTTTGACGAAGATGATGACGCTATATTTGGTCTTTGAAGCGCTTGAGCGCGGCAAAATCAAAAAATCAACACGCATTCGCGTTTCAAAAAAAGCGGCGGCTGAAGTTCCATCAAAAATTGGCGTACGCGCTGGTCAAACAATCACCGTTGAGCAAGCCATTTTGGCGCTTGTGACAAAATCAGCAAATGATGTCGCGACTGCAGTTGGTGAATATTTAGGTGGCAGCGAAGCAAACTTTGCGCGATTGATGACGCAAAAGGCACGTACTTTGCGCATGAAAAGCACGACATTTAAAAACGCGCACGGTCTTCCAAATTCTCGCCAGGTTACCACGGCACGCGATATGGCGCGTTTGGGCTTAGCGCTTCGCGAGCATTATCCGCAATATTACAAGTATTTCCAAACACGTTCATTTAAATATGGCAAAGCAACATATGGCAATCACAACCGCCTTTTAGGCCGTGTTCGCGGTGTTGACGGTATTAAAACTGGTTACACACGTGCTTCTGGTTTTAACCTTGTAAGTTCGGTTAAAGCAGATGGCCGCTCGATTGTGGCTGTTGTTATGGGCGGTCGCTCAGGTGCCAGCCGAAATGCTCAAATGCAAAAGCTAATTAGCCAATATCTTCGCAAAGCGTCAAAACGCGGCAAAGGTAATTTCATGGCAAAAACCCGGATTAACGGTCTTGTGCCGTCGGTCAAAGGCGCATCAGTTGAAAATGTGCCGGTACCAGTCGTTCGTCCTAGCGGTTCTGATACAGTTGTCGCATCTGCTTATGCGCCGGTCAAAGTGCCAGCGCCAGCAGCGCAGGCTGTTTCAACGCTCCCTACTCCTACGGATGGTGTAGATCCGGTCAATACCGCATCAACCAAGCTACCATCTGGCTGGGTGGTACAGGTTGGCGCGTCTCCGGATCAAAAAGAAGCACTTACTCTGCTCGACAAAGCCAAGAAAGTTGGCGGTGCATCAATTCAACGTGCACAACCTTTCACAATGGCTTTTGTAAAAGATGGACAGAAATTCTATCGCGCTCGTTTTGGTGGCTTTAAAGGTCAAGACCAAGCTGTAGCAGCATGTAAATATTTGAAGAAGAAAGGCGTTGGGTGCTGGGCTGCATCCCAATAAGAAAGTTTTAGAAATTGTGCCAGAATGAGAATTTTGACACTCCGTTATCCTCTCTTTTGTATTGCGTATTGAGGTTTTAATTATGCCAACGATCAAAAATGCTCCAATTCGGGGCACATATAAAAACCAGGGAAACCAAGGTTCAACATCCAATAACCCGCTTTTAAATGCGGCATCCTGGTTGGCGGACAAAAGATTTGCGAAGTCAAATCGTAAGAGCACCAGGGATTTGGTGACTACGTTGCTCAGCCATGGCGCACGTGCTTGGCGCATGTCTCAGCCACGTGGACATGTTAGCATTAAAAGCATGAACCCTGCAGGTTACAGCGCTGTTCGTATTAAAGTGTAAGATACTTTAGAGCAGGCCCAAATCTGCAAGCTCTTGTTTAAACTCCAAGGGCATATCTTCTGCACCCTCACCTTCGTTCAAGTCAGCCGGGGCATCTTCCGGCTTTAAATAACGCCATCCTTGAAAAGCACGTCTTGGCTGCCATTGGGTAAATATCAGTTTCTTATCCATGACCAAATGACAGCGAGAAATCCCCTCACCATCGGTAAATGGCCTGATATCAACAAGCTGCTGACGCGCGCGCACTTGGCCTTTGATCACCCAATATAAAGATCCACCATCAAGCAATTCATCCTTGCGTTTGGGGATCATGCGTGTCGTATGAATTGGCTCGTAAAGCTCTCCAGCGGCGTCATGTAGTTTTTGACGTCGCTCAATATGACTTTGCAATTCTTCTGCGCTTTCAATACCCACGCATAATTTGATCAGATTTAGGCTCATAACCGCAAACTGGGAATAAATCGCTGCTAGGTCAAGTGTTGCGCATCATCCATGCACAGCAATGCGCTTCAATTGTGCGTGAATGATGAAATTCTAACATTCAACCACATTCACGGCTAAGCCGCCCGTAGAGGTTTCTTTATATTTCGCATTCATATCGATGCCGGTCTGGCGCATGGTCTCGATACAATTGTCGAGCGATACAAAATGTTTGCCATCACCTTTAAGCGCCAATGAAGCTGCCATGGCCGCTTTGACCGCACCAACGCCATTGCGCTCAATGCATGGCACTTGGACCAGACCCGCAATTGGATCACATGTCATGCCAAGATGATGTTCTAAAGCGATCTCAGCTGCATTTTCAATCTGCGTGGGTGTGCCGCCCATAACAGCGGCCAATCCCGCTGCGGCCATTGAGGATGCGGAACCCACTTCGCCCTGACACCCAACCTCGGCACCTGAAATGGATGCATTTGATTTGATCAATCCGCCAATCGCTGCCGCTGTGAGCAAAAATTCGTGAATCGCATTTTGATCAACGTCTTCGAGGAACTCTTTCATATAGGCAATCACGGCCGGGATTACGCCGGCTGCACCATTGGTGGGCGCTGTAACAACCCGGCCACCAGATGCATTTTCTTCGTTCACCGCCATCGCATAGACAGAAAGCCAATCATTGGCGAGCATGGGGTTTGATTTATTTTGCTTCCATTCGTCTTGCAGCTGATGATAGATCTTAGCAGCACGGCGTTCGACATTAAGCCCACCGGGCATAATACCCTTGCGTTTCAAGCCACGATCAATACAGGAATTCATGGCATCCCAGATTTGATCAAGTTCGCGGTTAAGCTCATCAACACCCGATACTTTTTCTTCATTGGCACGCTTCATTTGTGCAATACTCAAACCTGATTGCGCAGCCATTTCAAGCATTTGGTCCGCATTGGCGAATGGATAAGGCACATCTTTTTGCACCTCTGGTTCGTTATTTGCCTTTAAAGCTTCCAATTCAGTGTCTGTGACGACAAACCCGCCGCCGATGGAATAATAAATCCGCTTGATTAGCAACCGCTCATTGGCATCAAAACCTGAAATCGTCATGCCATTTGCATGTCCAAGAAGCGGTGTCTTTCGATCAAATTCAAGGTCCGTTTTGGGATCAAATTGATAAACGGGATGTCCATCTGGCTGGACTTGTTTTGTTCGTGATAATTCATCAAGCAAACCATCGATGATATCAGGGTCGATGGTGTTTGGTTCATGTCCCATAAGTCCTAAAAACACAGCGCGATCTGTGCCATGACCGACACCTGTATAGGCTAAAGATCCATGTAAGCTAACTTTGATCTGCGCCACACCAACATCATGTGGGCGTACCCAATCACCATTAAGCACTTCATCTAAGAATCTGTTTGCTGCCGTCATCGGCCCCATAGTGTGAGAGCTTGACGGACCGATACCTACTTTGAATATATCTGACACAGACAAAAACATTGAAACTGACCTTTAACACTGAAATTAAGAGAACACTCTTAGCTGTCTTATTCGGCAACTATAGAGCCAGTGCCAAAAAGAAAACAGCGCCAAACCGACTTGATTTGACGCTGCTTATAAAAAATTTCTAATGCGACTTAGAATCCGCCGAGAAGGTATCCCATAAATAAAACAACTGAAAAGATCAGGACTGCTTTTGTTGTAATACCCCAGCAGGATTTTTGTGCAGTATTTTCCATAACTACTCCAATGAATGTGTTCCAAGTCGACTATTGCTTGGTGGGAGACTTTTAACGAATGCTTAGGGTTTTTGCAACGCAAAACGGCCACAATTTAAACACAAATATTTATATTCGGTAAGAATTGTTAACAAGTGTGGAAAACAAAATAAACTGTTTTAATTCATATACTTAATTAGATACCCCGCACCATGATTTGCGCTAGTTTTCTTTTTTGTGCATAAATCGGGTACGTGCTATGACATAAAAGCATAGCTAAATGATTGCTGCATCGCAGCAAATAAGGCGGAGGGGCGACACAATATGTCTGAGCTGGATTATATTGCATTTATATATTTTCTATTTTGTTGGTTTGGATTCTCCATCGTCTTAAGTTTGGGTAAGTTCACCAATAAGAGAAGCCTGACTGATGCCATGGATGAACATCGTCGCGGATGGTTCCTCACAGCTCAAAAACGCGAATTACGCATGGTCGATACCGGTATTGTTTCGGGTTTGCAAAATGGCGTTGGTTTTTTTGCCTCTTCTACCATCATCGCGATCGGTGGCTGCCTGGCTGCGCTCGGATCGGCTGATAAAGTGACAATGGTCTTTGCGGAGATTCCGATAACCGAAACACCAGATGTTTTGATCATTGAGGCCAAGCTTGCAGGATTAATTGTTGTCTTGGGCTATACGTTTTTTAAATTTGGCTGGAGTTATCGCCTATTCAACTATTGCGGCATCCTCTTAGGTGCAATGCCGATGCGTGAGGAAAAGAACGCCAATATTGAGGTTTATGCAAAACAGGCGGGTGAGATGAATGTGCTGGCTGGCCGCCATTTTAATGCGGGCCAACGCGGTATTTTCTTTGCGGTGGGGTATTTGGGATGTTTCGTCAATGCAGAAACGCTGATCGTTACAACGACGCTCATCTTATTGGTTCTCATTCGGCGCCAGTATTTTTCCAAAGCTCGGCTTGTGGCATTGTCGATATTAGATGCAAAAAAGGCGGCTTGATAAGCCGCCTCTTTCAAATGATGAAATTCCGTCTAAAACCTAGTGCAGGATCTGGCTAAGGAATTCTTTTGTACGCTCATGTTGCGGATTATCAAAGAATTCGCCTGGCTCGTTCTGCTCAACGATTTGACCTGCATCCATAAAGATAACGCGGTTTGCTACCTGGCGCGCAAAGCCCATCTCGTGGGTCACACACAACATGGTCATGCCTTCTTCGGCCAAACCAACCATTGTGTCGAGCACCTCTTTAATCATCTCAGGATCAAGTGCTGATGTTGGCTCATCAAATAGCATAATGCGTGGGTTCATACATAGTGAACGCGCGATCGCCACACGCTGCTGCTGACCACCAGATAGCTGGCCAGGATATTTAAGCGCTTGCTCAGGAATTTTAACACGCTCAAGATAGTGCATCGCAATCTCTTCAGCTTCCTTCTTCGGCATTTTGCGTACCCAGATTGGCGCCAAAGTACAATTGTCCAGAATGGACAAATGCGGAAAGAGGTTAAAGTGCTGGAACACCATCCCAACTTCGCGGCGAACTTCGTCGATCTTTTTCAAATCATTGGTGAGCTCATTGCCATCTACAATGATTTGACCCTTTTGGTGCTCTTCCAAACGGTTGATGCAACGGATCATGGTAGATTTACCTGAACCTGAAGGTCCCGCAATAACGATACGCTCGCCTTGCATGACTTTAAGGTTGATATCCTTTAGCACGTGAAAATCACCATACCACTTATTCATACCAACGATCTCAATAGCGA
>JAHDFS010000083.1 GCA_020628035.1 Rhizobiaceae bacterium | reverse complement strand
TTGCCTTTGTTTCATAATTAATTGCGCCTTCTGACATGACGACAATGCGATCAGATAATTCGATAATTTCATCCAAGTCTTCGGAAATTAAAAGCACAGCAACACCTTTATTGCGTGCCTCTATGATACGTTTTCGAATGGCAAGAACGGCTGAAAAATCCAAGCCAAAGCAAGGATTTGAAATGATGAGCAGCTTTACATCTCCTGTTAACTCGCGCGCCAGCACGGCGCGCTGAACATTGCCACCGGAAAGCGTTGAAATGGGGCTATCGGCAGAGACGGTTTTGATATTAAATTCGTTGATCATTTCCTGCGCAAATGAGTTTATCTGATCATCACTTTTCCAAAACCGTTTATGTCCGTTGTCATTATCAAAAATCCGAAAAGCGAGATTTTCCGCAACCGTCATTTTTGCAGCACATGCATTATGCAGTGGTTCTTCTGGTAAATATCGAACTTGATAGGTTTTCGATTGTTCACGTGTGCCTGAGAAAGGTTGATCTTGCACTGTGATAGAGCCATGACTTATCGGGCGCTGACCGGTTAAGATCTCCATTAGTTCTGTTTGCCCATTGCCCGATACACCTGCGACACCAAGCACTTCGCCAGCTCGTACATCTAAATTTTGAATTGATATTGATTTGAGCCCTGAACGGTCTTGGGCCTGAACATTAGATAACTCTAGAACAATATTATCTAGTGACGCATTGCGATCAAATTCAACCTTCGACGTTTCGCTGCCCATCATCATCACCGCCATATCATTAGCGGTGAGGGTTGATACATCGCCACCGCCAGCTAATTTGCCACGGCGAAGAACTGTCACTTCGTCGGCAAATTTGGTTACCTCTTTGAATTTGTGGGTGATCATTAAAACCGAGACTTTGTTATCTTTCGTCAGTTTTTTCACATGTGATAATACTTCATCTGCTTCAGCGGGTGTTAAAACTGACGTTGGTTCATCAAGGATAAGAAATCTGCTACCGAGATAGAGTTGTTTTAAAATTTCCAGCTTTTGTTTTTCACCTGCTGATAGACGTGAGACCGGCACATCTAAGGGTACTTTAAACGGCATTTTGTCAATAAATGCGGCCATGTCATCCTTCTCGTCAGACCAGTTGATGATGCTGGGTGCATTGACGCGACTAATGAGGAGATTTTCTGCTCCGGTTAAAGATGGGACCAATGTGAAATGCTGATAGACCATTCCCAAACCAAAGGCTTGCGCATCTTTGGGATCATCCATTTGTGTTTCTTTGTTATCAACTAGAACCTGACCATCGGTTGCATGATAGAACCCCATAATACATTTCACGAGCGTTGATTTCCCCGCACCGTTTTCACCTAAAAGGGCATGAAAACTCCCTGGCTTTACCTTAATCCCAACATTGTCGAGTGCAATGAATTCACCAAATTTCATCGTCATGTTGATGGCTTCAACACTAGCAGCGCTTTGTGTGTGATTGGTTTGGGGGTTGATTGTCATGGCAATTGGGCAATCAGTGTTTTGCTGTCAGAAACAGAGCCAAATACACCACCTTGCATTTTGACCATCTTAATTGCCGCATTGTGGTTGCCCAGATCAGTCGCACCGCAACAATCTTCAACGAGGCAGCATTCAAAACCCCGGTCATTTGCTTCGCGCATTGTTGTATGAACGCAGACATCGGTTGTAATGCCTGTAAGAAGCAAGTTTTCAATCCCGCGCGTGCGGAGTAATAGTTCTAGATCTGTTGCGCAAAATGACCCTTTGCCGGGTTTGTCGATAATGGGTTCACCCTCGATGGGATAGAGCTCTTCGATGATATCCCAACCTGGTTCACCCCGAACAAGAATTTTACCGCACGGGCCAGGATCACCAATACCAGCTCCAATTTGTTGGGAGCGCCATCTTTTATTCGCAGGTAAATCTGCGAGATCTGGTCGATGTCCTTCACGGGTATGGATGATGTGATAACCGCCATCGCGCATCTTCTTAAGCAGTGCTTTTATCGGTTCAATTGGCGCACGGGTGAGGGATATGTCGTATCCCATAGTATCGACATAGCCGCCTTTGCCGCAAAAGTCGGTCTGCATATCAATGATTATAAGTGCTGTGTTTTCAGGTCTTAAATCACCATTATATGGCCATTTATAGGGATCAGCTTCGATATAGCTCATTCCGCAGCCTCCTTAGATTGTTTGTCGCCATAAATTCGTGTCGGTGCTTCAAACCCGCAGGACGTACCATCTGTTACTTTGATATCGTTTTCCCACGGGAGCACATATTCGCCCTTTATGAGGTCCTGCATATAAGTATAGGGACAATCCTGTGCGCCACCTTTAACCGCCACATAGCCGCGATGACCAAACTGATAGATGTTGTTTTCAACGCCCCAAACATTGCGGGCTTCACGGACCAAATCCGGGCGCACTTCAGCGGTGATAATTTCATCAACACGTCCTGATGTGCCATGCGCGATGATCGATCCATCAAAATTGACGATCATACCTTCGCCCATACTGTCAAATGTGCCGTCAGAACCACACATGCAGACATTTGCTGTGACCATAAGATTGCAAAAACTGTTGCTTTGATTGGTAAATTTCCAGCTCTCTCTGATGGGCGCTGTGTAACCGGCTGTGCGGATCATAATTTCCGCACCTTTATAGGCACATTCGCGTGCCATTTCAGGGAACATACCGTCGTGACAAATTATGAGCGCAATTTTAGATCCATTGGGCCCATCGCAGACGGGAATGCCTTGATCTCCCGGTTCCCATGGTTCAACAGGAACCCAAGGGTGCATCTTGCGATAATAAAGGCAAATATCTCCCTTATTATCGATAATAATGCCGGAATTATAAGGCATGCCGCCGGGGTTTAGCTCCATAATTGAAAAGCATCCCCAAATGTCATTCTCAACACAGGCCTGTTGAAAGGCAGCAACTTCCGGACCATCAATGGTGCACATGATATCTGGATTGATATCCATTGATAAGCCATGCAGGCTATATTCTGGGAAGACGACAAGATCAGTATTTGGATTGTTACGTCGCGCTTTGCCAACGAGTTCCACAATGCGATCTGTTTGTTGAGCGAGATCATCCTTGGTGACTGTGTTTGGCAACTGCAATTGCACAACACCAATGACGACGCCATTTTCGGATTTATTGAGACCACCAAGACCGTTCATATCATTCTCCGTTATTTTGTTATGCTTAATTCGCCCGGAGCGCTTTCCATCGCTTTGTTGGGTGAAGAGGTTGCAATTAAAAGACCAAGAGTGAGCACATAAGGTGCGGCAAAAAATAGATAATAACCTTGTGATATGCCCACAGATTGAAGAGCTGGGCCAAGTGCGCCGGCGCCGCCGAATAGCAGCGCCACCCAAAAGCAATTGATGGGGTTCCACCGCGCAAAGATGACCAGAGCCACAGCCATTAAGCCTTGACCGGAAGAAATGCCTTCGTTCCAGCTGCCGGGGTAATAGAGCGACAAATATGCGCCACCAATGCCCGCCAGTGCACCGCCTGCAGCAGTTGATAAAAGTCTGATTTTATCGGGTTCTAATCCGATAGCACGCGCTGCGTCGGTGCTATCTCCCACAACTCGAACTGTCAGACCGATCTTTGTTGATTTAAAACCCCAAGCTAAAAATAATGCGATGACCAGTCCAATGATGAACAGGACATTGACTTGCAACGCAGCGCGAACTTGCTCGATATCGGACCACCAACCAAATGAAATGGCTGGAAGATCAGGTGCGACGGGTTGTATGTAGGGTTTACCAAAGAAGAAGGCCAATCCGCTTCCTAATAGCATCATAGCGATACCGATCGCGATATCATTGACGCCCTTGAATTTGCAGACCCATCCGTGAAAGAGCCCAAATATCATGCCGAAAAACGCTGCACCCAAGACACCAAACCAAGGTGATTGGGTGTTTACAGCAATTGCGTATCCTGACATTGCACCAAATATGAGTGTGCCCTCTAGGCCTAAGTTAATGCGGCCGGACCGTTCGGTGATACATTCACCCAGTGAAACGAACAGGAACGGTGTCGACACGCGAATAGCGCCGCCAATAATTGCAAGAGGAACACCCCAAAGTCCGATATCTGTAACCTCGCTCATACTGGTGCCTTTCTACCTTCTTGCCAATATTCGTATTTGAAGAAACGAAAGCGGCCGTATAGCGTTTCTGAAAATAAGATCGCGACAAAGACAATGCCTTCAAAAACTAAGATCGTCGCATCAGGTAAATCCATTCTACGCTGGATCAAACCAGATGAGGCTTCAAACCCTGCCAGCATGATGGTGATCGGTATAATGGCCAAAGCATTATGGCGTGCTAAAAACGCAATCAAAATGCCTGTATAACCGTATCCTGCAAAGACTGATGCATTGGCGGAGCCGTGGACGGCAGTAACTTCGTAAAATCCTGCAATTCCGGCTATTGCTCCACCCAGAGCAGTGAAACCGATAATAAGCTTAGCAACGGGCAATCCTTGTACCTGTGCTGCGCGAATATTACCGCCAGCAATGCGGGCGGAAAATCCAAGAGTGGTTTTCTCAATTAATATCCAGCTTAATATGCAAGCGACGATGCCGGCGAGAAATCCCCAATGAACATCAATTCCAATCGGCATCGAACCAACACGCAAGGCTTCTGATAGTGATGCTGTGGATGGTTTATTCAAACTTGCTGGGTCACGAAAAACACTTTCTATTAAATGGTTGGAGATCGCAATGGCAATATAGGCCATTAGCAGCGAAGCAATCGTTTCATTGACACCTCTTTTGATGCGTAAAAACCCAACGAAACCAATCCATAATGCGCCTGTTATTGCTGCTGAAAAAAATAGAAGAGGCAAGGCGATTATGCCGGGAATATTGGTCAGATATGCGCCAAGCGCGCCTGCTGCAACCGCGCCAAGGGCAATGGCACCTTCGCCACCAATTACGACCAAACCCAATTTTGCTGGCAATGCAACGCAAAGCGCTGCCAGCAATAAGGGTGCAGCGCGTGAGAGTGTGTTCTGCCAGGAAAATGGTGTACTAAAACCCGCTTTATAAACCAGCGAAAAGAAATCTATAGGTGACTTTCCGAGTAAGACCAGAAAGATTGAGAATATAAGAAACCCACAGATCACTGCAAAAATAGGAATGGCGACAAACTCAAGTCTAGGCATCCATTTGTGAATGCCTAGACCAGATTGGGACGGGAGAGGAGTTGTCGCCAATTCATTCATATGCGTGATACGTCGCTACTAGCTGATTGAGCCGATGACGCCTTCAACCAAATAGTCCATGCTTTCGAGCGCGATATCGGTTTCGACAAAGCTTTGGCCATCTGTGGCAATGACGTTGCCTTTATTGTCTTTTAGCGGACCTTTAATCGCTGCAAAGCCTCCAGCCATGATTTGCGCTTTTGTGGCGTCAAATTGTGCTCTGGCAGCATCAGATACAGCTGGACCTAAAGGCGACATTTTGATGAAGTCTTCTGCCAAGCCACCACGAACAAAGTTATCAATCGAACCGCCGTCCTGAACTGTTTTGACCATCCCTGTATAAATCGATGCCCAGTTCCATTCAGCACCTGTGAGATATTTTTCTGGTGCTAAAGGACCTTGGTTTGCATGATAACCGCATACAAAAGCATCTCGACCAGCTGCTGTTTCCATCACAACTTTTGGACCATCCACATGGCAAGTGATCACATCGCAACCTTGGTCAGCAAGCGCGTTTGTCGCTTCAGCTTCTTTGACGGCAAGTGACCATTCACCGGTGAAGATGACCTGACAAGTAATTTCTGGATCAACCTGGCGAGCACCAAGCAAGAATGAGTTGATGTTCAGAAGAACTTGCGGAATAGGTTTAGCTGCTACAAAGCCAATCTTTTTGGTTTTTGTCGCGTGACCAGCCGTGATACCATTTAGATATTGCCCCATGCCGATATAGCCGAAATATGACCCCACATTCATTGGGTGCTTATCAGCGGACCATAAGCCAGCCGCATGCTGGAAGCGTACATTAGGGTGTTTTGGTGCAATCTCTAGAATATGAGGGTCAAAATAACCGAAAGATGTCGGGAATAGCAGGGTTGCACCATCGAAATTGATCATGCTTTCCATAGTGTTTTGAACATCTACAGTTTCAGGCACATTTTCTTCTTCGATAACGGTCACACCTGCCATGGCTTTAACAGCTGCCGCGCCTTCCGCATGGGCCTGATTGTACCCAAAATCGTCTTTTGGACCAACATAGATAAAACCAACCGTTAAATCGGCTGCACTTGCAAAACCGGTTAAGCCTGACGTTGCAAGTGCTGTTGCTCCAAGTGCTGTGGCCGATGTGCCGAGAAAGGTTCTGCGGGTGAAGTTCTTCTTGATCATTTTTTCTCTCCGTTTTGCGGTCATCAATCACCTAATTTTTAGGGAATGATTTATTTCCAAATGTCTTTGGAGAGAGATTAGCGAGACTTTGCGTTGATGACTTCTGCTATTTTTGCGCTGTTGCGGTTCATTTTTTGCACCGCTTAGAAAACACTAATTGTAAACTTGTAGTGCTATTTCCAATTGCTGCAGGAACTTTGCAGATGCAACGGGAAGGGCGCGTCCCCGCATTTGACCCAAAAGTAGATTGCCAGGTGGGACATCTTTTACTGAAAGAGGTCGGTAGGTCAGCCCAGACTTTGGCTCAAGACCAATGGGGATCTGAAATGCGAGTGCATCTTCATGAAGCGCATAATGGCGCATAAAATCAAATGAATCAGATTCGATAACTGGAGACAGAGTGCGTGAGTTTTCCTCAGCTGCGCGCTCAAGCAGATGCCTTACACCATATTGCGCTGTTGGCAGAACGCAAGAATAGTCCAGGCAATCTCGTAGTCTAACTTCTTTGCTATCACATAGCGGGTGATCTTCGCGCATAATCACACTTATGATCTGCGGCACAACAGATTGCACTTGAAAATCGACCATGAAGTTGGGTTCCAACACAAGGGCTATGTCACTTTTAAAGTTACTTAGATCCGTTTCCGCAGCTTCACGGTCCCTTACATTGACTGAAAATGTGACGCCAGGATGCTCCCTGCGATAAATAGAAATTTGTGCGGGAAGGAAATATGGGACCAAGGCTTGTGAACACGCTATAGAGACATGACCTCTGCGGATTCCTGATAGGTCAGCAACCTGACTTTGAACCCGCCTCAAGTCAGATTCTTGACTTCGTATATGCCGAATGAGCAACTCTCCGGCAGGATTGAGACGAACACCGCGCGGCAAACGTTCGAATATTTCTGATCCGAATTCCTCTTCAAACCTTTGAATACGCCGGTTCAATGCGGACGCCGTGATGTTCATGTCTTCGGCTGCCTTGCGAATAGAACCGGCACGCGCGATAGCTTCAATATATTGGAAAGTGATGAGGTGACGCATTTGACCTATTCATTTTTTGAACCGCTTTTGTGAAATAATAGCATTTGTAATTGACGCTGAATAGTCCGAAGCTCCGAATAAGGTTTCTATCTACCTCCCAAATGGCGAAAAAAACCTTCAAAAAACAATAACTTTCGGAGCAGTACGATGTCAGCATCTAGACGTGATTTTCTAAAATTAAGCGGCGGTGCGATTACCGCAGCCTCATTACCTTTTCTCAAAGTCCTTCCAGCAAGCGCGGCCAGCGATGTTATCGTTGCTGTCATGGGTCAGACTATCAATAGCCTTGATCTACACCGCACAGGAACCAATAGGCCAAGTTACCAAGTGGCGGTGAACGTCTATGACCGTTTGGTTACATTTGGCACCAAAGTTACGCCCAATGGCAGTGTGTCCTACGATTATTCAGTGATTGAACCTGAAATTGCTGAAAGTTGGGAAATCACTGATAGTGAGATGATTTTCAAGCTCAAACCAGGTGGCAAGTTTCAGGATGGATCACCAATTACGGCCCAAGATGTGAAATGGTCTTTTGATCGCGCTGTGTCATTAGGTGGTTTCCCAGCGGTTCAAATGAAAGCTGGGTCACTTGAAAGCCCTGATCAATTTGAAGCGGTTGATGATCTTACTTTTAAAATCAAGCTCATTCGTCCATCCAAACTCACACTTCCTGACCTTGCGGTTCCGGTTCCGTTTGTGATCAATTCAAAAGTTGCCTTGGCAAATGCGACCGATGATGATCCATGGGCAACAGAATATTTGCACAAAACGCCTGCAGGGTCTGGTGCATTTAAAGTTGCGCAATGGAAACCTGGCGAGCAACTGGTCTATGAACGCAATGAAGATTACACCTCTGGTCCAATTCCGGAAATCAAACGGGTGATTGTCCGTGAAGTCCCAAGCCCAGCCACACGACGTGCTTTGCTTGAACGCGGTGATGTGAATTTATCCTTTAACATGCCCAACAAAGACGCCAAAGAATTGTCAGAGGTGGATGGTCTTGCCATTCAAACAACACCGATTGAAAATTCCATCTATAGCCTTTGTCCAAATCTCGGCTTTGATGCCTTTAAAGATAAACGTGTGCGTCAGGCGATTGCTTATTCTGTGCCTTATCAAGAAGTTTTTGACGCGGGTGCTTATGGGCGAGGGGAACCCATGTGGGGTGGCCCGTCAATGTCACCATCAGACATAGCTTGGCCGCAAAAATTCCCATATGCGACCGATCTTGATCGCGCCAAAGACTTACTGAAAGAGGCTGGCATGTCATCAGGATTTGATGTGCCGCTGTCAATCTCACTTGGTCAGATCGATTGGATGGAACCAGTTGCGCTTCTTATCCAAGAAAACTTGGCAAATATTGGCGTGAATGCAACAATCGAGAAAATTCCAAGCGCGAATTGGCGGACTGCTTCACTCGTTGAAAAACGTTTGCCACTGCACCTTGAAACATTTGGTGGTTGGCTGAACTATCCTTGTTACTATTTCTTCTGGTGTTTCCTTGAAGGGCATTTGTTCAATTCATCGAATTACCGAAATGAAGAGATTGAAGTTTTAACGCTGGAAACCCTTCATATGCCAATTGATGACCCTGATTATGCGCCCAAAATTAAGCGCATGATTGAAATCATTTGGGATGAAGTGCCTCGCATCGCATTGTGGCAGCCAGCGCTTAGTGTTGGCATGAACGGTGTTAAAGATTTCGAGTACTGGTTCCACCGCCAGCTCGATGTTCGTAACCTAAAAGGCGTTTAATCTATTATGTCTGGGCGATATAAAACTATTTCCTTGCGCATCGCCCAGGCTATTCCTGTGTTGTTTGGTGTTGTGGTTGTCAGCTTTATACTCACACGCGCACTGCCTGGTGATCCGGCGGTTTATTTCGCCGGCGCCTCAGCAACAGAGGAATCCATTGCACAAGTGCGCGAAGCACTTGGCTTGGATAAATCACTCCCAGAGCAGTTTGTCATTTATTTAGGAGATCTCTTACGCGGCGATTTGGGGCAATCCATTTCCACAGGACAAGCCGTGACAGACGATTTGGCGCGAAGATTGCCGGCTTCATTGGAACTTACACTCATGGCGCTGTTTATTTCTTGCTCCATAGCTGTGCCACTTGGCGTGATGGCAGCAACAAAACCGGGATCTTTACGCGATCATATCTGCCGAGTGATTGTAACTGCAGGCGTATCTCTTCCGACATTTTTTACCGGAATTTTGTTGATCTATATTTTCTATTATCTGCTTGGTATTGCGCCGTCACCGCTCGGTCGTTTGGATTTTATCTATATCGAACCTGATACGGTGACAGGATTTTACCTCATTGATGCTGCTCTAATAGGTGATTGGGAAACATGGTTCGGCGCCCTTAAACAATTAATCTTACCCGCGACGACATTGGCGCTATTTACCATGGCTCCAATTGCGCGAATGACCCGCGCTGCAATGCTCTCTGCGTTATCATCAGACTTTGTCAGAACCGCACGTGCAGCTGGCCTTTCGTCTTCAAAAATCTTGTATGGCTATGCGCTGCATAATGCGATGCTTCCTGTCATCACAACACTTGGTATGGTGTTTTCCTTCACCTTGGGTGCAAATGTTCTGGTTGAGAAAGTGTTTGCTTGGCCGGGTATTGGTTCTTATGCGATTGAAGCGCTGGTAGCGTCTGACTATGCCGCTGTTCAAGGTTTCGTTTTGGCCATGGCAATCCTCTTTGTTCTGCTTAATCTCACAATTGATATTGCTTATTCACTTATTGATCCTCGCATCGGTTTTGAGGAGCGTTAGATCAAAATGAGTATGGCACCAACAACCAAGAGCGACGGCTTCTTTGCGCATATATTCTATGTGTTGCGCGGTAATCCGATCACGGCTCTCGCTTTTATTCTCTTAGCATTCTTTATTGTTTGCGCATTGTTTGGACCGCTAATTGTTCCTTATGACCCGCTCGCATCGAACACATCAAACGCACTAAAACCACCGTCGTCAGACCATTGGTTCGGGACTGATAATCTAGGACGAGACGTATTTAGCAGGGTGATTGTTGCTACCCGATTGGATCTATTAATTTCTGTCTCTGCGGTTGCTTTGTCTTTTGTAATTGGATCGATACTGGGTTCTATCGCTGGATATTGGGGCGGTTGGTTAGATGCGATCTTAAATCGTTTGCTCGATACAATCATGGCGTTTCCTCTTTTTGTTTTGGCCATGGGCATTGTCGCCGCGCTTGGAAACACTATCGAAAACATCGTCTATGCAACAGCCTTAATCAATATTCCATTTTATGCTCGTTTGGTGCGGGCTGAGGTCAATATCCGGCGCGATGCAGGATTTGCATTAGCTGCCAAACTTGCAGGGAATTCAGATTTGCGCGTTCTCGCGGTGCATATTTTCCCCAACGCTTTGCCGCCAATGATGGTACAGATTTCGCTTAATTTAGGTTGGGCAATACTAAATGCTGCTGGTTTGAGTTTCATTGGATTAGGCGTGCGGCCACCAACGCCTGAATGGGGAATTATGGTTGCCGAAGGTGCAAATTTCGTGATCTCCGGCGAATGGTGGCTCGCATTATTCCCAGGTCTTTGGCTGATGTTGGCGGTCTTTACCTTCAACCTCTTAGGCGATGGATTGCGAGATATCGTTGATCCACGGAAGAGGACCTAGCGATGCTGTCCATCAAAGATTTAGCCGTCGATTTTCAAACCCGCAAAGGCGTTGTTCATGCCGTGCGCAATGTGAACTTGCATGTCGATAAGGGTGAAACGCTCGGAATAGTGGGGGAATCTGGTTCTGGCAAATCGGTGACGTCTTATGCCTTAATGCGCATTCTAGATGCAGGCGGCACGATCACTGCGGGCGACATTGTATATAGCGGTATTGATCTTAGACATTCGAGTGCACGCGATATGCGCAATATTCGTGGGCGCGAGATATCAATGATCTTTCAAAACCCACGCGCGGCGCTTAATCCGATACGCAAAGTTGGACACCAGCTTGAAGATGTTCTTAAAACCCACTCGCAAGCCACCCGTTATGATGCGCGCGCTAAAGCGATATCAATGCTTGAGGCTGTGCAGATCCGCAATGCTGAAGAGCGATATCATGCATATCCGTTTGAGTTATCGGGCGGCATGTGTCAGCGGATTGTGATTGCTATTGCGCTTGCGTGTAATCCGCAATTGCTTATCGCCGATGAGCCGACAACTGGGCTTGATATCACAACCCAAAAAACAGTGATGGATCTCATCCAGTCATTGTCTCAAGAACGGCAGATGAGCAGTATCTTAATCACTCACGATTTAGGTTTAGCTGCACAATATTGCGACCGAATTGTTGTGATGAAAGATGGTGAACTGGTTGAGACGGGAAAGCCCAAATCATTGTTTAACAATGCTCAACACGCCTATACCCGTAAGCTTATTGCTGCAACACCGCGCAAAAACGCGTCTATTCGAGATCTTTTGCCTGTGGAAGAACAGCAACCCTTACCCGAGCGGAGCCAATCCGGCGAAACTCTGCTTCGGGTCAATAATCTTGTCAAAACTTATGCTGGTAAGAACGGACCCGTTCATGCTGTTAAAGGTATTTCTTTTGATCTTAAACAAGGAAAAAGCTTAGCGCTTGTGGGCGAAAGTGGTTGCGGTAAATCGACGACTTCATCCATGATCACACGGCTTTTGGATTGTTCCTCAGGTGAAATTATCTTCAACGGTCAGGATATTGGTAAAATAAAACTGCGGGACTTTGCCCAGCATGAGATGCGCAAAGATATTCAAATGGTGTTTCAGGACGCCACGGATAGTTTGAACCCCCGACACAGCGCGTTTCAATCTATTTTAGAGCCGATCAAACATCTCACTGATTTGCGCTCAGCTAAGAGACAAGATCGGGTATACGAATTGGCAGATCTTGTTGGATTGCCGCATTCGCTGCTGACGAGATTTCCGCACCAGCTCTCTGGCGGGCAAAAAGCAAGAGTGGGGATCGCGCGTGCTATCGCCGTAAACCCGCAATTACTCATTTTGGATGAGCCTACGGCTGCTTTGGATGTCTCCATTCAAGCCATTGTTTTAAATTTACTAGCGGATCTTCGTGCAAAGCTAGGCATGACTTACTTATTTGTTTCCCATGATCTTCACGTGGTTCGATTACTTTGTGATGATGTAATTGTCATGAAAGATGGAGAAATTGTTGAAATGGGACCCGTTGAGGAAGTTATGGATCAACCAAAATCTGAATATACTCAATCATTACTTGATGCTGCGCCATCTCTTTCAAAGATTGTTGAATAGACCAATTGAATAGAAGGATAAGACACTTGACACAAATACCACTTACAATTCCCTCGCTTCATAAGGTCTATCAAAATGGAACAAAGCCAGCCGATATTATCGAACAGGTATATAGTAAGATTGAAGAGGTCAATGACCCGGGAATCTTCATCACTTTATTCGACAAAGAAGTTCTTTTAGAACAAGCAAACCAACTTGGTGAATTTGATCCATCTAAACCACTATGGGGTGTTCCATTTGCAATCAAAGATAATATCGATGCATCAGGGTATGAGACAACGGCCGCTTGTCCAGCCTATGCGTTTGAAGCAAAAGAAGATGCCTTTATTGTCAAAGAGCTTAAGAAAGCGGGTGCGCTTTTAATTGGTAAAACAAATCTTGATCAATTTGCCACCGGTTTGGTTGGTGTGCGTACCCCTTATGGTGCACCGCTTAATTCAATAGACCCAGAGATCGTTCCAGGCGGGTCATCGGGCGGCTCTGGCGTTGCCGTTGGCCATGGAATTGTAACATTTTCATTAGGTACCGATACAGCAGGTTCGGGTCGCGTTCCTGCTGCGCTAAATAACATCGTCGGGTTAAAGCCGACTTTGGGCGCGTTCTCTGCCTCAGGCGTTGTGCCAGCTTGCCGAAGTATTGAGACGGTTTCCATTTTCGCGCTTACGGTCGAAGATGCTTATACCGCTTTTGAAGTGGCAAATTCATACGATCCTGAGGATGCGTACGCGCGCGAAATTGCGTCTTATCCTCTAACAAAGCCCAAGTCGGATTTGGTAATAGGGATTCCGAGCCATTCTTCCATTAAGTTTATGGGAGACAAGGTACAAGAGGCATCTTTTGCCGACAGTGTGGAACTGCTTAAGTCACAAGGATATGTGATCAAAGAGATCGATTTTGAGCCGCTCTATGAAATCGCCAATATGCTTTATTATGGCTCTTGGGTTGCGGAACGCTATACCGTGATTGAGGATTTGTTGGAAAAACAGCCAGATGCCATTCTTCCGGTGACAAAAAAGATTATCTCACTGGCTGAAAGCCGCAGTGCTGCAGACGCCTTTAAAGGGTTTTATAAACTCAAAGAGCTAACACGAGCTGTCGAACCTGAGCTAGCAAGTGTCGACATGATGTGTGTGCCATCTGTTCCTACTTTTTACAGTGTGAAAGATTTAGAAGACGATCCGATTACTCCTAACAATAATTTCGGCACCTATACCAATTTCGTTAATTTGATGGATATGTGCGGCATTGCTGTTCCAACACCGGCAAGATCAGATGGACGGCCCGGTAGTGTCACATTGCTTGC
>JAHDFS010000082.1 GCA_020628035.1 Rhizobiaceae bacterium | reverse complement strand
GTAAAATCGGTATTATGCCAGGCAATATCTTCAAAAAAGGTTCAGTTGGTATCCTATCACGTTCAGGCACGCTGACTTATGAAGCTGTGTTCCAAACAACCAATGAAGGTCTTGGTCAAAGCTCTGCTGTTGGTATTGGTGGTGACCCGGTCAAGGGTACAGAATTTATCGATATGCTTGATTTGTATCTCGATGATCCTGAAACCGAGAGCATTATTATGATCGGTGAGATCGGTGGTTCTGCGGAAGAAGAAGCCTCAGAATGGTTGATCGAGCAAGCTAAATTGGGTCGCAAAAAACCAATGGTTGGCTTTATCGCAGGACGTACTGCACCTCCAGGCAGAACTATGGGTCACGCTGGTGCGGTTATTTCCGGTGGTAAAGGCGGAGCTGAAGATAAGATTGCAGCCATGGAAGCTGCAGGTATCACAGTATCACCATCACCAGCACAACTGGGCAAAACACTTGTGAAAGTGTTGAACGGTTAGAACAATGAAGCTGGTAGCAAGTTGATGTTACCAGCTTCGCACAAAGCTCGAGGCGCTATAAACGAGCTTGAGTTAAACCAAACCGCTGAGTTTAAGCTATCAGCGATAGATAGGGGACGGGGCTTTCCCGTTATGAAACATGGCACGCCAAGAAGCCAATGAGTTTTTCCAACAAACATCTTTCTTAGATGGGACGAATGCCGCCTATATCGAAGATATGTATGCACGTTATCTCGATAGCCCAAATTCAGTACCCGTTGAGTGGCAATCATTTTTTGCCGAATTAGGTGATGATCCAGAAAGTATTCGAAAGTCTGCTCAAGGCGCATCGTGGAAAAAAGATCATTGGCCACAACAGCCAAATGGTGAATTGGTTTCTGCCCTTGATGGCGATTGGGGCACTGTTGAAAAACATGTCGAAGAGAAATTAAAAGCCAAAGCACAAAGCGCAGGCGCAGCACCTGATCAAGCTGAGATCGAACGCGCAGCGCGCGATAGTGTGCGCGCTATCATGATGATCCGCGCCTATCGTATGCGTGGTCACTTACATGCTGACCTTGATCCACTTGGCATTGCTAAAAAGAAAGAGGACTACAACGAGCTTTCCCCTGAAGCTTACGGTTTTACGCCTGAGGACAATGATCGCAAAATTTTCATCGATCACGTTCTTGGACTTGAATATGCAACAATCCCACAAATGATTGACATTCTTCAACGTACTTATTGTTCGACAATGGGCGTTGAATTTATGCATATCTCTAACCCTGAAGAAAAATCTTGGCTTCAACAGCGTATTGAGGGTCCGGATAAGGGTGTCGAATTTACCGAAAATGGTAAGAAAGCGATTTTGCAAAAGCTGATCGAGGCTGAAGGCTTTGAGAAGTTCATTGACGTTAAATATAAAGGCACCAAGCGTTTTGGTCTTGATGGTGGTGAATCCCTCATCCCGGCGCTTGAGCAGATCATCAAGCGTGGTGGTAATCTGGGTCTTAAGGAGATCGTCTTTGGTATGGCGCACCGCGGTCGCTTGAATGTGTTGAGCCAAGTGATGGCCAAGCCGCATCGCGCGATCTTCCACGAGTTTAAAGGTGGTTCATTTGCACCGGACGAAGTTGAAGGTTCAGGTGATGTAAAATATCACTTGGGTGCGTCTTCTGACCGTGAATTTGACGGCAATAAAGTGCATTTGTCCCTGACAGCAAACCCATCTCACCTTGAGATTGTTAATCCTGTTGTGATGGGTAAAGCTCGTGCAAAACAGGATATCATCGGCAAGCCGGAAGGTGACATTGTCCCGCTGACTGAGCGTGTGAAAGTGATGCCACTCTTGCTGCACGGTGATGCTGCTTTTGCTGGTCAGGGTGTTATTTCAGAGATCTTGGGTCTGTCTGGTCTACGTGGACACCGTGTTGCTGGTACTGTTCACTTTATCATCAATAACCAAATCGGCTTTACAACAAACCCAGCCTTCTCTCGTTCTTCGCCTTATCCATCTGATGTGGCGAAAATGATTGAAGCACCGATCTTCCACGTCAATGGTGATGATCCGGAAGCTGTGGTTTATGCGGCGAAAGTTGCGACAGAATATCGTATGAAATTCCACAAGCCTGTGGTGATCGACATGTTCTGTTACCGCAGATTTGGCCACAACGAGGGTGATGAGCCTGCGTTTACACAGCCAATTATGTATAAAAACATCCGCGCGCACAAAACGACTGTTGAAATTTACGGTGCGCGTTTGGTGCAAGAAGGCGTGATTTCACAAGCTGAATTTGATGGTATGAAAGCTGACTGGCGCGCAAAGCTCGAGGTGGAGTTTGAAGCCGGCCAAGCATATAAGCCAAACAAAGCCGATTGGCTTGATGGTCAATGGTCTGGTTTGTCGACAGCAAATAATGCCGATGAACAGCGTCGAGGTAAAACAGCGGTGCCTGCGAAAACACTTCGCGAAATTGGCCAGAAGATTTCAACAATTCCAGATGGTTTTAAAGCACATAAAACCATTGAACGCTTTATGAAAAACCGCGCCAAGATGATTGAAACCGGCGAAGGTATCGATTGGGCGATGGGTGAAGCATTGGCCTTTGGGTCTATGTGTCAGGATGGTGCCCGTGTTCGTTTGTCCGGTCAGGACTGTGAGCGCGGGACATTCTCGCAACGTCATTCAGTTCTTTATGATCAAGAAACTGAAGATCGCTATATTCCATTGAGCAATTTGTCACCATCGCAAGGTGAATATGAAGTTATCAACTCCATGCTGTCTGAAGAAGCGGTGCTGGGTTTTGAATATGGTTATTCGCTTGCGCAGCCAAATGCATTGACTTTATGGGAAGCGCAGTTTGGTGACTTTGCCAATGGTGCGCAGGTTCTGTTTGATCAGTTCATCTCATCAGGTGAGCGCAAATGGTTGCGCATGTCTGGTCTGGTTTGCTTGCTGCCGCATGGTTATGAAGGTCAGGGGCCTGAGCACTCATCTGCGCGTCTTGAGCGTTTCTTACAGCTTTGTGCGGAAGATAATATGCAGGTGGCAAACTGTACAACGCCGGCGAACTATTTCCATATTTTGCGCCGTCAGCTTAATCGCGATTTCCGTAAACCGTTGATCTTGATGACACCAAAATCATTATTGCGACATAAACGTGCGGTCTCCAGCTTCTCCGAGCTAACGGGCGAATCCACTTTCCACCGTCTCTTGTGGGATGATGCGGAAGTGAAAAAGGATGAGCCAATCCAGCTGCAAAAAGACAGCAAGATCCGTCGTGTGGTGATGTGTTCTGGTAAGGTTTATTATGATCTTTATGAAGAACGCGAAAAGCGTGGCTTGGATGATATCTATCTGTTGCGTCTTGAGCAGCTTTATCCATTCCCAGCCAAGGCATTGATCAACGAGCTATCACGTTTTGCCAACGCAGAAATGGTGTGGTGTCAGGAAGAGCCTAAAAATATGGGCGCTTGGTCATTCATCGATCCATATTTGGAATGGGTGCTTGCGCATATCAATGCGAAGTATCAGCGCGTTCGTTATACGGGTCGTGCAGCGGCCGCTTCAACAGCGACGGGTCTGATGTCTCAGCATCTCGCGCAGCTTGAAGCCTTCTTAGAAGATGCACTTGGTAATTAGATAAATCGAACCTATTTGAATTTTAACGTTTAAAACAACAACGAGAGAAAACACTATGGCTACTGAAATCCGCGTCCCAACATTGGGTGAAAGTGTGAGCGAAGCCACGATTGGCACTTGGTACAAAAAAGCTGGTGATGCGGTGACCGCAGATGAGCCGATTGTGGAACTTGAAACTGATAAGGTAACTCTGGAAGTTCCAGCTCCTGCATCAGGCGTCTTGTCTGAGATCATCGCTCAGGAAGGTGACACTGTAGAAGTGGACGCGCTTTTGGGTCAGATCGCTGAAGGTGAGGGCGCAGCGCCTGCACCCGCTGCTGAAGCGCCAAAAGAAGCAGCCCCAGCTTCTGCACCGGCTTCGGCACCAGCTGCCGCATCTTCTGGTTCTGATATGCCAGCTGCACCTGCTGCTGCAAAAATGATGGCTGAAAACAACATTTCATCTGATCAGGTGGATGGTTCAGGCAAACGTGGTCAAGTTCTTAAAGGTGATGTGATCAGCGCGCTTGAAAAAGGTGTGTCTACGCCTGCGGCTCCAGCTGCTGCACCTCGTGCTGCATCAACAGAAGCAGATGCACCGCGTGAAGAGCGTGTGAAAATGACACGACTTCGTCAGACAATTGCTAAGCG
Source organism: Rhizobiaceae bacterium (assembly GCA_020628035.1). Taxonomy (GTDB): domain Bacteria; phylum Pseudomonadota; class Alphaproteobacteria; order Rhizobiales; family Rhizobiaceae; genus Lentilitoribacter. Next base: position 9,806 of record JAHDFS010000082.1, on the reverse strand, counting down.
TTTGAAAGATGCACAAAACACAGCTGCAATGCTGACCACTTATAACGAAGTGGACATGACAGCTGTGATGGAACTTCGCAAGAAATACAAAGAACTGTTTGAAAAGAAACATGGCGTGAAACTTGGTTTCATGGGCTTCTTTACAAAGGCAGTTTGTCATGCGCTAAAAGAAATCCCAGCTGTGAATGCTGAGATTGATGGCACAGATATTGTTTACAAAAACTTCTGCCATATAGGTGTTGCTGTTGGTACGCCAAAAGGTCTTGTTGTGCCTGTGGTTCGTGATGCAGATGAAATGTCAATTGCCGGTATCGAGCAGGAAATTGGCCGTTTGGGTCGCGCAGCACGTGATGGCGAACTTGGCATGGCCGATATGCAAGGCGGTACCTTTACCATTTCAAATGGTGGTGTTTATGGATCGCTGATGTCATCACCGATTTTGAATGCGCCGCAATCTGGTATTTTGGGCATGCACAAAATTCAAGAGCGTCCTATGGCCATTGGCGGTCAGGTTGTCATTCGTCCGATGATGTATTTGGCGCTGTCATACGATCACCGAATTGTTGACGGTAAAGAAGCTGTAACATTCTTGGTCCGCGTGAAAGAAAGCCTTGAGGATCCAGAACGTTTGGTTCTTGATCTTTAAGTGATTGAGTAAAATTATGGTTCCGCACAAGAAGCAAAAACTCCTTTCATCTTTCGCGATGATGTTGCTTCTTGTGGGGCCTGCTCAAGCGGCATTGTCGGAGTGCCAACAAAGCAAAGCGCGTTATATCGATCCAGAATCTGAACTGGTGTTCGCGTTTGAAGCTGGCTCTGAGAGCTCGGCGTTTTTACAAAGTTTTTCTATTGGCTCTGAAAAGTCAGAGACGAAAATCGAAGGCTTCATAACACTTGAAGGTGAGCCGCTTCGCCCAATCGCTTACGCAGTTCATCAATGCCCTGATGGGGATATAACCGGTGATGAATTAGCTGAATGCACCATTTGGCAAGGCGTGGTTTATGGATTGTATTCAGATGGTGCTGTTGGCTTGCTGCCAGATGAAAGTGATCCTGCGGTCAAGCAATTGTTACTGCCGGACTTTGCGCGATCTGTTATGTCTAAGCCCTTGTGGAGTGAATTAAATATTGATCGTGAGCCTTTTGAGGTGTTCGATCTTTTAGATTGTGGAGCAGGGTAATGGCTTGGAAAGAATTAATGAGCGCAAACATCAAACGGCTTGAAAAGCTCAAGGCTGAAATGCCTGAGGCTTATGGAGCTTTTGAAGCGATGGGAAAAGCTGCGAAAAAGCCCGGCGCCATGGATGAGAAAACCAAAGAATATATTGCTTTGGCGATGTCCATTGCGACCCAGTGCGAAAGCTGTATTGCCTTTCACACGCGATCACTCATTCGCCTTGGTGCGACGCGCGACGAATTTTGTGAAGGCCTTGCGATGATTGGCTATATGGCTTCAGGACCTGGGCTGACTTATGGTGCGAAAGCGCTTGAAGCCTATGACGAATTTACCGAAGGCAAATAGGATCAAAAAATGGGATTTGAATTTTCATCATTTGAATTTCCGTGGCTTGAATTTACAGCATTGTTTATCGCTTTTGGCATAAATGCTGTTGTACCGGGCCCCGATTTTGCCATGGTCTTGCGTCAATCCATCGTGCATGGTCGTAAGACAGCCATTTTGACAAGTCTTGGGATTGCGTCAGCGATTTTGGTTCATGGAACTTATACCTTGCTTGGTATTGGTTTGATTGTCAGCCAGTCGCTTTTGTTGTTTTCACTTCTGAAAATAGCCGGTGCTCTTTATCTTTTATATCTCGGTATTTCGACGATCCGATCCGCACCACCCGAAAAACCAAATTTTGACGATGTTAAACAAAGCAATCAGCCAAGTGCAATTGGTGCATTTACGATTGGGTTTTTAACAAATCTTTTGAATCCAAAGGCAGTACTATTTTTCCTCGCTTTGTTTTCAACCATCGTTAGCGCGACGACGGTTGTTGAGGTGAAGGCGATATATGTTGCGACAATGAGTTTGCAATTATTTGCATGGTACTTGCTGGTATCGATATTCTTCACAACACCGAGTGTGCGTGGCGCGTTTTACAAAATCGGCAAGTGGTTTAATCGCATTACCGGTGCTGCGCTTGTGATGTTGGCGGTTCGTGTCGCAACATCGCGTCAATAGTGATGTAGCTGATGGAAGTTAGGGGTGAATGATATGAGTGATAAAGTTGCAATTGTTACAGGCGGTAGCCGTGGGATCGGTGCTGAAGCTGCAAAGCTTGCCGGTGCACAAGGCTATACTGTGATTGTCAATTTCGTTTCCAATCAATCTGCCGCAGACAAAGTTGTTGGCGAGATCACGAGCGCAGGTGGCAAAGCATATGCTCTTCAAGGCGACATGCAGCATGAAGATGATGTCCTGGCGCTATTTGAATTTGCGAAATCTAAAGGCACGATCAAAGCATTGGTCAATAATGCTGGCGTTGTTGATCATGCTGCGCGTCTTGATGAAATGTCACTCGAACGCCTCAACCGGATATTTGCGATCAATCTCACCGGCGCATTTTTGTGCGCGCGTGAAGCTGTGAGAGCTATGTCGACCAAACATGGCGGTTCTGGCGGGTCGATCGTTAATCTAAGTTCTGCGGCTGCAAAGCTTGGGGCCGGGACGCAATATATTGATTATGCCTCGGCCAAGGGTGCAATTGATACAATGACTGTTGGCCTCGCGCGTGAAGTTGCCGAAGAAGGCATTCGTGTGAACGCAGTACGCCCTGGCGTGATCGATACAGATATTCACGCTTCCGGCGGTCAGCCTGATCGTGCGCAAGAGCTTGCTTCGATTATTCCAATGAAGCGTCCTGGAGACGCCATTGAAGTCGCCAAAGCCATTATCTGGCTTATGTCAGATGATGCATCTTATTCAACAGGAACGATTATCGATGTCTCAGGTGGTCGCTCCATTGTCCCTTAAACCCAATTATTTAGCTTAAGACTAAGGAAAAACTCATGTCTTCATATGATCTCATCGTAATCGGCACCGGACCTGGTGGCTATGTTTGCGCCATTAAGGCTGCACAATTGGGTCTAAAAACCGCGGTTGTTGAAAAACGCGCAACGCTCGGCGGTACTTGCCTCAACATTGGCTGTATTCCATCCAAAGCGCTCCTTCATGCGTCTGAAGTTTTTGATCATGCTGGTCATCAGTTTGGTGAACTTGGTGTTGATATCCAAAAGCCAAAATTGAACCTGCCAAATATGATGAAGCACAAGGATGCGGTAATTAAATCCAATGTGGATGGTGTCGCATTTTTGATGAAGAAAAATAAGATCGATACCTATACAGGCACAGGATCAATCGCTGCTGCGGGTAAAGTCATCGTGACGGCGGAAGACGGTTCTACGCAAGATCTGGAAACAAAGAATATTGTGATCGCGACAGGTTCTGATGTTGCTGGTATTCCTGGTGTTGAAGTCGATATTGATGAGAAGGTGATTGTCTCATCAACTGGTGCGCTTGAACTTGAGCAAGTGCCAAGCAAACTGGTTGTTGTTGGCGGCGGTGTCATCGGGCTGGAGCTTGGTTCAGTCTGGGCGCGTCTTGGCGCTGATGTCACCGTGGTTGAATATCTTGATACTGTGCTTGGTGGCATGGATAAAGAAGTCTCCAAACAGTTTAAAAAAATCATGGAAAAGCAGGGCATTAAGTTTGAGCTTAGCGCCAAAGTGACGGAGGTTAAAAAAGCTGATAGTGGTGCGACCGTCACCTTTGAACCTGTCAAAGGTGGAGATGCAAAAAGCATTGGCGCAGATATTGTTCTCGTGGCAACAGGCCGTAAGCCATACACCGATAATCTTGGTCTTCAAGAAGCTGGTGTTGCTCTGGATGATCGTGGTCGCGTTGAGATCGATGATCATTTCCAAACATCGGTCAAAGGTATTTACGCAATTGGCGACGTCGTGCGTGGCGCTATGCTTGCGCATAAGGCAGAAGATGAAGGCGTTGCCGTGGCGGAGATCCTGTCTGGCCAAGCTGGTCACGTGAATTACGATGTTATTCCGGGCGTTGTTTATACCCAGCCAGAAGTTGCTTCTGTTGGTAAAACTGAAGAAGAGCTTAAAGCTGCTGGCATTGCCTATCGTTCGGGCAAATTCCCATTCTCAGCCAATGGTCGCGCGCGCGCGATGCTCGCATCTGACGGATTTGTGAAAGTCTTGGCAGATAAAACCACAGACCGCGTGCTTGGTGTTCACATCATTGGTTTTGGTGCCGGTGATATGATCCATGAAGCGGCAGTGTTGATGGAATTTGGAGGCTCGTCTGAAGATCTTGGTCGCACATGTCATGCGCATCCAACCATGTCAGAAGCTGTCAAAGAAGCAGCACTGGCGACCTTTGCAAAACCAATTCACATGTAGGTCGGTCTCATGAAATTAAACATTTATCTTTCAGGTGAAATTCACACATCCTGGCGTGAAGAGATCATGGATGGCTGTAAAGCGAAAAACCTTGATGTGAGCTTTTCCGCACCCGTGACGGATCACGATGCATCAGATGATTGTGGTGTTGCGATTTTGGGCGCAGAAGATCAGAAATTTTGGCATGATCACAAGGGTGCTAAAATGAATGCGATCCGCACGCGCAAAGGTATCGAAGATGCTGATGTCGTTGTCGTGCGCTTTGGCGAGAAATATAAGCAATGGAACGCAGCCTTTGATGCAGGCTATGCGTCTGCTTTGGGCAAATCCATTATCGTTATTCATTCTGCTGAACACCAGCATGCACTTAAGGAAGTCGACGCGGCAGCATTAGCCGTTTGCGAGAAGGCCGGCGAAGTCGTTGATATTTTGCAATATGTTTTAACCAGCAAATTGCCTGGTTAATTAAAATTAGATGAAGCGGGTGTGTTACTGCACCCGCGTGATCTCAAAACCTTCTTTGCGCAATAGTTCAATCACACCCTCTTCTCCGGGAAGGTGAAGTGCGCCAATCGCAATAAATGCATTGCCTTTGTCCAAGATTGGCTCGGCTCGTTCCGCCATCAGGTAGTTACGTGCGAGAATGATCTTGGCTTCAAAAGCACCAAAATCCGCATCTGGATCTTCTTCTTGCCCCAAGTCTTTCGCCACTGCAGTTAATGCCGGCGTGATGAGGGCGATGTCTTCTTGGAGATATAATTGTGTCATGGTTTCATGAACATCATCGAGAAGCTCTCCTAAACGAAGGCTTTCAACCAGACCCTTGACTTGAAAATCAATCGGCAGTGACCCGATCGCTGACATTTGCTCAAAGATTGTTTCTAGCCCCTCAAGCTGTTTGCCTTGAGATTTGGCACGCTCAACAATGTCGAAATCTAGTATCTGCTGACCTTTGGCTCTTCGCTGCTGTTCACATTGCGGAATGCTGACGAGGCTCATCACCATCCAAGGCTTTTGCCGGGCAACCAAACTTGCTGGTATGCCGCGTTCTTTGAGCTCTGCTTCGACAAAGGCTTTGTCTTCAGATGACATTGTGCTGGTCAGTCTTTGTCCGTCTGTGAACATTGTTAGTTCTGGATTCTTGAACAATGCTGCCTGCGCCTTGCGAGGATCGAGAAGATCAAGTGTTTCGATCACGACGGTGTCTGATTGATCAATGGCTTGTTTGACCTGATCAGAAAGATTTAGGACGCGTGGGTCTGTCACATGCATGGTGCCGTAAAGCCAGGATGGCTGTTGGCCGTTCTTGGAAATTTTCCAAAACAGACCTTGGCCATTTGGCGTTGACGATGCTTCCTTTTGAACTTGCACAAGTGTATCGGTAGGCAATTGATCAATCAGGTTCTCGCCAATACACGATTTATCCAATTCATTTGCCAGTTCCGTTGATTGTACATTGCTAACGGCAAACATTGTGAAAATCACAAAGCTGATCAATGCGAGGACGTGCAGCCCAATCGCAACCGTCTGATCGATGTTTTCGTTCAAAAATTTGCGCCAAGTGATGGTTTTGGTCAACGTGAACATTCCTAGTTGAAATTCTTCGTCACATATTAGCTGACCTTGCCATAAAATTGGTAAACAGATTTGTGTTGATCTGAGTTATGGTTTTCAACTTATTAATGCATCGTCGAAGCTGTTTGGAAACAGGAAATTACCTAGGCGCGCGGATGAGCTTTGTTGTACACATCTAGCAATCTAGCTGTATCAACGCCGGTATAGATTTGTGTGGTTGATAGGCTTGCATGGCCAAGTAATTCCTGGATTGTGCGTAAATCCCCACCGCCGGCCAAAAGATGGGTTGCAAAGGAGTGTCGCAGCGCATGTGGTGTTGCAGTATCGGGCAAATTGAGCGCAGAGCGCAGTTTTTTCATATCGCGCTGAATGATCGCCGCATGGAGTTTGCCACCTCGTGCGCCGCGAAAGAGCAATTCAGACTTATCAAGCTGAAATGGGCACATCTCCACATAGGTTTCAATCGCTTCAATAGCGACGGGCAATATTGGGACAATGCGTGATTTGCCACCCTTGCCCTGTATGCGAAGTGCATCGGTTTTTCGATTAATTTCACCCCGGGTGAGGCCAAGCGCTTCAGAAATACGTAAACCGCATCCATAAAGTAAAATCATCACAGCCGTGTTGCGCGCGGCAAGCCAAGGCTCATCGATCATTTGCAAATCTTGATTGGTGACACGCATAGCATCTTGGGCCGTTAAAGGTTTAGGCAAGGATTTTGGTTGTTTGGGTGATCTAACGGCTCTTGCACCTGTCGCATTGGCCAAACCTTGCTTTTCCAAATATCTTAAAAATGAACGTACACCTGCTAAACCGCGTCCCAATGTGCGCGCACCTGCGCCATCACGGCGGCGCGAAGCTAGAAAACTTCTTAAGTCAGCAGGGCGAATATCGGCTAAATCCTTGATTTGTGGCGGTTTTGCCAAATAATCGGTCATAAAAATGAGAAATTGTCGCAAATCTCGCTCATAGGCTTCAACCGTCTTATCAGATAGGCGGCGCTCGGTTTCCAGGCTTATCAGCCACTTGGACTGTTGCTTGATTACATCTTTATGGGCAAATGTGAGTAATTCGGCCATGAAATCCACTATATTTTGGGTTCAACTCTTTCAAATATTACAGCAGATATGTTATTGCGCCGTTAAATACGGGTAAAAAGACGTGAATTAAGTTTACGTCATAGTAACTACACAATTGGCTGCAATATAGCGGCTGTAGACACCATTTTGTTCGGGGTGTGTCGCAACAAGTAGATTACAAATATATGGTGCAACATGTTTAAGCGCAATGAAATGACTGCTTTTGGTGGTTTGACCGAAGCTCTGCAACTATTGACCTATGGTCGACCTGGCCACATTGTCGATGAACTTATTGCTGAACGCGGTACAGGTATAATGAGCCATCCGCTTTGGCCGGTTATTCGGCCGATCGCGCATGCAGTTTTGCATTATCGTGAAGCTATTCAATTTGCCGATGCAACCAGCCAATTGTCTGGCCATGATTCATTTGAATATATCAGTCAGATCTTGAAGCTTCAGATCAATGTTGACGGTTTTGATCGGATCCCGCGCGAAGGTGCATTTTTGCTGGTGAGCAATCACCCGACCGGCATTGCTGATGGGATTGCGATGTTTGATATGCTTAAGAGCGTTCGTCCTGACATGATGTTCTTCGCGAACCGTGATGCTATTCGCGTTAATCCTCGTTTGAATGAGATTATTATTCCGGTGGAATGGCGTGAAGAACATAAATCACGCTTGAAAGCGCGTGAAACTTTGCAGCTGACGTCGAAAACCTTCAAGGAAGAAAAAGCCGGAATCTTGTTCCCATCTGGCCGCATTGCTTATTGGGACAATGACAAAGGAAAATTGGCCGAACGTGAATGGAAGCCGTCTGTTTATTCAATGGCACGGAAATATAATCTGCCGATTTTGCCGGTGAATATGAGCTCTCGTAATTCGGGGCTGTTCTATTTCTTGTCAAAATATTCTGCGGAACTGCGTGATATTACTGTGTTCCATGAATTGCTGAATAAAAAGAACAAAATCTTTAATTTCAAAATTGGTAATATCATCATGCCTGATCAATTAGGCAATGATATGAATGCTGCTACGAAAGCGCTTGAAGAGCATACTGTTCATGGACTTGTTGAAGATTTAGATCGTGGGTTTGATCTATCTTATCAAGCTGATCAAAGCTCAAGATATGCGTCGGCATTTTAAACCAATCATACAGACAACAAAAAACCGGCGCTTGTTATAAACACCGGTTTTTTTATTTCCATTAAGATCAAATTAGCCGATGGATTGACCTGTTTTCGCCCAGTCAGCCATAAATGCGTCCAAGCCCTTATCTGTCAAAGGATGTTTGACCAAAGCTTTGAGCGTTGCAGGTGGTGCAGTCACCACATCAGCACCAATTAGCGCTGCATCTTTCACATGGTTCACTGTGCGAACTGATGCGGCTAAAATTTCAGTTTGGAAGTCATAATTGTCATAGATCTGACGGATCTCAGCAATGAGCTCCATACCGTCCAGGCTAATATCATCCAAACGACCAATAAAGGGTGAGATGAATGTTGCGCCAGCTTTTGCTGCAAGCAATGCCTGATTGGCAGAGAAACACAATGTGACATTGGTTTTGTGCCCGTCGCCAGTGAGCGCCTTACATGCTTTCAAGCCATCTAGTGTGAGTGGCAGTTTGATGCAGATATTATCTGCGATTTTTGCAAGCACTTCAGCTTCTTTAAGCATTTCACTATATTCCATTGCCGTGACTTCAGCAGACACTGGCCCTTCTACAATGGAACATATTTCTTTGGTTACTTCGATGATGTCACGACCTGATTTCATGATCAGCGATGGGTTCGTTGTCACACCATCCAATAGACCCAGATCATTAATTTCTCTGATATCGTCTACATTGGCTGTATCGACAAAAAATTTCATAATTGAACTCCGAATTTTTCAAGCTGATGGTAAAAACCATCATTTTTAGTGGGCGCAGCTTTTCTTTAGACTAATCTGAGGGCAAGGTCACGTCTTAATGATGAATGATTCGCAAAACCTATTATTTGAGGAAGATAAACCCCGTTCGGTGCCTGTTTTGGTGCCGATGCCGGTCGATCGTCCGTTTACTTATGCAGTGCCGGAAGGTGTGGATGTCGAGCCGGGCTCGATTGTTCAGGTGCCTCTTGGTCCGCGCAAGGTGGTGGGTGTTGTTTGGGACGGCGAGACGGATCACGTTGATCCCAAAAAGCTTAAAACCATTAGTGAAGTGTTTGAATGCCCTCCGCTCACACATTCCATGCGAAAATTCATTGATTGGATTGCAAATTATACCATTTCTCCACCGGGATTGGTCGCTCGAATGGCACTGCGTGCACCAGCTGCGTTTGAACCGGAACCTTTAATCCCGGCATTGCGTAATACGGGTCAAATGCCAGAACGGTTAACCGATGCACGGCGCCGCGTTTTACAACATAGTTCTGATGGGATGGCGTGGAGTAAATCTGGCCTGGCACATGTTGCAGGTGTAACGCCAAGTGTGATTGATGGGTTGGCAAAGCAAGGCGTGTTTGAAACCATCATGTTGCCTGCACCGCCTGTGGTCGCTGAGCCCGATCCAGCCTATGGTCGCGCAGAATTAAGCGATGAGCAAATTGCTGGCGCGGATGATCTGATCGAGATTATTTCGGAAAAGGGTTTTCATTCCATATTGCTCGATGGTGTAACGGGTTCGGGTAAGACGGAAGTTTACTTCGAAGCGATAGCGGAAGTTCTCAAGCGCGGCCAACAAGTGCTCATCTT
>JAHDFS010000081.1 GCA_020628035.1 Rhizobiaceae bacterium | reverse complement strand
ATTTAGATCTGCATCAGCATCATAATAAACACGCATTTTAAATCCTTCCTTTAAATATAAACGTCTTTTTTCTTCACCGTTTCATCAATCTGCTTCCACCTTCAGAACGGCGTAAAACTATTCCTCAACTCCATATAGCTGGTAAAATTGAGCAATTGCGGTTTGAGCATCACGCTCAAAATTTTTCATCACAAGCTCACGGCGCTCACCCAAGAGGAGTCGCACATGCGCATCGCGAACAATTAATCCATAAAGGATGTGATAGGTTTGTCTGGCGTCATCAAAACGCAAGTAATTCTTCTCAGCGGCTGAATTTAAAAAACCAACCGCTTTGGCTTCAATCACGCCGCGACCATTTTCAATGAGCAGCGGACCAAGCGGCGATGCTTCATTACTCGCCTGCCCGATCGCTAATCTGTTGAGCGCCAAAGACGTATCCCCTGCCAGCACTGACAACAATTCGCGCGCAAACCGAATGAGATAATCTTTAAAAGCTTTGGCAGAACCCAAATCTTCTTGCCCGACAGCCGCGCCAACTTTGCTTCCTTGAAACGCCATCATGGCTGAGATCAAGCCGTCGCGATCACCAAACCATTTATAAAGGCTCTCTTTGGAACAATTAGACGCGCTTGCGATCTTTGCTGTTGTGAGCGCCTTTTCACCGCCTTCAACAAGCAAAGCCAAAGCGCTCTCAAGCACCTCAGACTGCCGTTCCGTTAATTCCGGAATATTTTTCGCTTTTTCAATCGCGTTCGGCGTAAGCAATATTATCTCCTGTACCGTACCGTACGGTACCCTTAATGTACAAAGAGGCTCTTGGTCAATCTAAATTTTGCTCCAAATCATAGATCGCGTGACAATGTTTGATCATCAAATCATTTACTTTGGTTGTATTTTGTGTTGACCTAACTTTAATCGGGAAAACATAATCCAACGCGAATATGTTATAAGGAGTGATATCAATGCCGTATTACTATCGCCTAAAGCATACCTATGGCCCTCAAGTTCCACAGATTGTCGAACGGAAAAAACGAACGGCAAAAAACCTCATCAAGCTACGACATGCACTTCGATCACATATAGCTGGCGAAGATACGAACCAAGATGATCATACCGATGTCAGCGATAAGAAACTTCTTGATTCTCAAAAATTCCTACGACTTGCCACATGGAATATCCGAGAGTTTGATTCCGGAAAATTTGGCACACGATTGGAAGAATCCTATTATTACATCGCTGAAATCATCTCAAATTTCGATCTCATCGCTGTTCAGGAAGTAAACGACGATCTGTATGCGCTTGAGCGCGTGATGGGCATATTGGGAAGCGAATGGAAATATATCGCGACCGATGTGACCCAAGGAAGTGCCGGAAACAACGAACGTATGGTCTTTGTTTTTAACTCCAGTAAGGTCTGGTTCAATGATATTGCCGGTGAATTGTCCATTCCAAAGGGTGATGAAATCACCTTCCCCCATGAAGAGCGCATTAAATTTGAGGATGAGCTGGAAATCAATCTGCCACCGGGGACCAATCTTACCGTCGGTGATGTGAAACTTCGCAAACGGAAAGAAAAACGCTTTTTAAAAGAAGAGCTGATAATCGACCTACCAGAAGGGTCCAGCATCGACTTACCAAAAGATACGAAAATCGTTCTACCGCGCGGCATGGAAGTTGAACACAATGATGGGGTTATAAAAATCCCACAAGGCCAATCCCCTGTCTTCAAGCCAGACAATAAGGGCAGAAAGCCGATGCTAAAACTCCCCGATGGAATGATTGTGGGTGATAAACTGCAATTTGCCCGCACACCCTTTATTGTGTCCTTCCAATGCGGATGGCTCAAACTAAATCTCTGTACGGTCCATATCTATTATGGTGAAGGTCATGAGGGACTTGAACGGCGGCGCGATGAAATCGAAAGCCTAACCAAGTTACTATCCAACCGGGCCGAAAAGGATTGGGAGTATAATCCGGGATCTTTCATGATTGCCTTGGGCGATTTCAACATTATTGACCAAGACCACGAAACAATGAAGGCGCTCAACAGCAATCACTTTAAAGTTCCAGAGAAACTGCAAGAACTGCCCGGCACCAATATCGACAAAACAAAGGCATATGATCAGATAGCCTATTGGCAAGATGAAAAAGTGCTGGAGAAATCAGAGCAAGTGACCCGTCTGGAAGTACAGCGCGCCGGGGTTTTTGACTTCTTCGAAACGGTTTTCAAACAGGGTGAGATTTATGACCCGGACGGAGAGGAAGAAGCGTTTTATCGGAGTGATGAGGACTATAAAGAAACCTGGATCTACAAAGATTGGCGCACACACCAGATGTCAGATCACCTGCCCATGTGGATCGAACTCAAGATTGATTTTGGTGATGAATATCTTGAAGACATTGCGGCAGACTAATCAGCGGCAATTTTGCACATAAGAATCATTCGCAATAGAATTGACAAAGAGATTAAATGAGCACATAACATGACTAACAAGATCATGTTTGAGTGTATGAAGTTCAAAGAACGTAAAAATGATTGTTTGTAGCTGCAATATTATCTCCAAGAGAGATATTGAAAATACGATTATAGAACTATTGAAAGAAGACCCATGGCGCCTTATCGTGCCAGGTGTCGTCTATCAATCTATGAACGAACGCGGCAAATGTTGTGGCTGCTTTCCAGGCGTTGTTGATATCATTGTCGAAACGACCCAGAAATTCCACGAAGAACAGCAAACCCCTTCCGCAGACATCATCACTTTCGTGGCAAAGCTCAAAGAGCATCACCAGGCTTGCGAAACGGCCCGCATGCTAGCAAAACACCGCCAGATGATGGCGCGCAAATCCGCCTAATACTTAGGAATCATTCGCAAAGATAATTGATTGAAACCCTTTTAAGGGGTTGATTCTGCATGCGCGAATCTATACTTTAGAATTATTCTAAAGTAGCCAGACAATATCTGCCTGACTATGATATAGCTCAAAATCAAAAGTGAGGTTATGCCATGAAAGGCAATGCAAAAGTAATTGAACGATTAAACGAAGCTTTGTTCTTAGAACTCGGTGCTGTGAACCAATATTGGTTGCATTATCGCCTGTTAGGCGACTGGGGCTTTGGTTTGTTGGCACAAAAAGAACGTGAAGAATCCATTGAAGAAATGCAGCATGCAGATAAAATTATCGACCGTATTATCTTCTTAGGTGGTCATCCAAATATGCAAACTATTGCACCGCTAAGCATTGGTCAAAACATCAAAGAAGTTCTTGAAGCTGATCTTGAAGGCGAGTATACAGCGCGCAAATCTTACTCTGAATCACGCAAAATCTGTGAAGCAGAAGGTGATTTCGTATCCATGAAACTCTTTGACGATCTTCTTGCCGATGAAGAAGGACATATCGATTTCCTCGAAACACAGCTTGAGCTGCTTGAAAATATTGGCGTTGAAAAATACGGCCAACTTAATGCACAACCAGCAAATGCTGCTGAATAAGCTCATCATAAAATGATGCTCGAAAAGCCTCTACGTCCGCAGGGGCTTTTTTTTACCAGCCGCAGGATTTTAAAAATCGCTTCACGCTTTCGGCCATACCGTATTCCAATGCATCGGCAGTCAGACCGTTGCCGATAGATACTTCAAGCAAATTGGGTACAGCTTTTGCCAAACCAGGCACATTCTCAACGGTTAGATCATGACCGGCATTCACATCCATCCGATAAACGGCGGCAAGTTTTGCAGTTCGTTCAAGATCGGCAAGTCGTTTTTTAGCCGCCTTTGGATCATCAAAAGTCCCGCCATAAGGACCAGTGTAAAGCTCAATCCGATCCGCGCCTGCACGTGCTGCTAATTCAACCTGCTCCGTACTCGCATCCGGGTCACAAAAACACGATACACGGAACCGATTTGATTTAAGCCGAGTAATCACCGGTACAAGCGTATTATGTTGGGCGACAAAATCCCATCCATGGTCAGATGTCGCCTGACTTGGGTGATCGGGCACCAAGGTGACTTGCTCAGGTTGATGTTCTTCAACTAGATCCAAAAATTCTTTGGTTGGATAACCTTCAATGTTGAATTCAGCATCAGGAAACTCATCATCAATCAGCGCTCGCAATGGTGCCAGATCAGAAAAACGAATGTGACGCTGGTCGGGCCGAGGGTGAACGGTTAGCCCATGTGCACCCGCTTCAAGTGCAATACGACCCAATCCCACGACGCTTGGCCATGGCAAATCACGCCTATTTCTCAGTAGCGCAACAGCGTTTAAGTTCACAGATAGTTTCGCAGGCATTGGCTCAAACCTAATTATAATCCCATTCTATATAATTGAAATTCAATCTATTGAATACTAACAAAATTTGATCATTCTCACAAAAATTTTTGATCGATAAATCCATAGCTTATTGGATATTTTCAATGTATGCATTTGCTCCTGATAAAGGGGTAAGTATCTTTGGCAAATTCATTTTCAAGCAAATCAACCACGGTTGGCGCAGGGCTTTTCTGGAGCTTCGTTGGCGTCTTAATGTTCAGCCTAACCCTGCCAGTGACAAAGATCGCGATCGAGCAATTCGAACCCACTCAGCTCGTGGTTTGGCGCGGATTAATTGCGTGCATGTTATCCGGTACTATATTGCTCATCTACCGCCCCAAATTCCCCAATCTAAATCAATGGCGTGATCTCGCATTTTGCGCCGGTGGTACCGTTTTTGGCTTTCCCGGATTCTTGGCTTTGGGGCTGCAAACCGTCCCCTCCTCTCATAGTGCGATTGTAGTGGGTCTATTGCCGCTCACAACAACAGTCATGAGCGCTATCATCACCAAAGAGCGCCCTTCCCCGGCATTTTGGCTAGTCAGCATTATTGGAACTGCCGTCACACTTTTCTTTGTGATCAAACAAACAAATGGCGCGCCCCAAATCGGACATATCTATCTCTTCATCTCAGTATTGCTTGCGTCCACCGGCTATGTTTTCGGTGGTAGGCTCGCTAAAAGCCTCGGCGGATGGCAAGTCAGCTGCTGGGTTATTTTCGCAGCATTACCAGTTCTGATAATCGCAGCATTTTTCGTGCCGCTGCCAGACCTGACCGCCAATGTGAAATCCACCTTCGCACTGTTCTACGTCGCATTTTTCTCGCAGCTGATTGGATTTTTCGCTTGGTATCGCGGCATGCAGCTCGCCGGTATTGCGCGTGCATCGCAAATCCAGCTGCTGCAATTGTTCCTCACAATTATCGCATCCAGCGTGTTGGTTTCCGAAGCCCTGGAACTTGAGGTCTTCATTTTCGCAGGGCTTGTAGTGATCAGCGTCTGGCTCGGCACCAAACTTCGCGTGAATACAAACTGATCATAATACGATATTGTGCTCAGGGCCGTATGGGAATTTGGTGATATTTTCGACATTATCTTCGCTAATGACCAAAATATCATGTTCGCGATATCCACCTGCACCAGGTTGGCCTTCGGGCACCCAAATCATTGGCTCCATAGATACAACCATCCCAGGCTCCAAAACGGTGTCGATATCTTCGCGAAGTTCCAGCCCGGCTTCACGACCATAGTAATGAGATAAAACACCAAAAGAATGGCCATAGCCAAATGAGCGATATTGCAGAAGATTTTCGCTCGCAAAGAACTTATTAAGCTCAGCGCAAATCTCTGAACATTTAATACCCGGTTTAATCAAAGACAGCCCCAATTCGTGGGCCGCAACATTGACTTCCCAAAGACGCAAAGATTCAGCATCAGGTTCGCCAAAAAACAATGTGCGCTCAAGCGCAGTATAATAACCTGAAATCATTGGAAACGCGTTCAAACTTAAAATGTCACCACGCTCAAGTTGGCGTGTGGTCACTGGATTATGTGCACCATCGGTATTAATGCCAGATTGGAACCACACCCAATTGTCGCGCAATTCGCTGTCAGGATGGCTATTGGCGATCTCAAGTTCCATCGCATTTCGTCCCGCCATAGCAATATCGATCTCACGCTGACCCTCAAAAATCACGCCTTTAACCGCAGCACCACCGATATCAGCAATCCGAGCACCTTCTTTGATCAAAGCAATTTCTTCATCCGATTTAACCATGCGTGCAAACATGGTTTCTGGTGCAACATCAATAAGCTCGATATTTGGCAGAAAATCGAGAAGCGTTTTGCGCACTGCGAGCGTGATATGATCATCTTCAATGCCGATGCGTTTGATATCACCCAAGATATCGCGCACGGCGATATAGTAATTATTCCGCTGCCAATCCGTATAGATAACGTTTTCGGAGAAAGAACGGCGCCAAGGCTGGCTTGCATCAATATTGGCTGAAATCGTCACGCAACGGTCGTGAGTGACAATGCATCCATACGGCCGCCCAAAGGCGCAATATAAAAAGCCCGAATAATACGCAATATTGTGCATGGATGTAAGCAGGACGGCAGGAATATCTTTGTCTGCCATAATCTTGCGAAGTTTGGCCAATCTGCGCTCATATTCTTGATCAGAAAATGGCAGATTTGCTTTACCGCCATCGTGGCGAATGAATGTGTGAGGACGTTGGTGCGTTTCAGACATTGAGTTCTCCAAAAATCACGCGCAGACCAATGAGCTGCGCTCAACAATCCGGGCGTACAGGACAACTATAATTGTTTTGATCTATTGCGACGCCATCGCAATTTAAATCAATCTATGAGGGATTTTAGCCAAGGTCAATACAACAATTTACCTTAGGAATGCGCCTCTTTTTGCGCTTCTACAAGACGCTCATTCACATAGTCCAATGCTTTGGAATATCGCGCCCAACCGATAATACGTTCCCCGGTTTGCGTATCAACAACTGGCAGACGCGTTTTACCCGATTGGTCAAACAATCGAAGCGCCATATCCATGTTATCAGATGACTTAAGGGTCGGTGTATTTTCAACATCCTGAAGATCTTTTACGGCGCCGAAATCATCGCTGTCTTCTGGCACGCTCATCACATCCATAACACGGATATTGGCAAGCATTGTGCGATATGGCCCATCGCGCACATGAACACCGCGCATTTCAAGTTGCCATTGGAAGAATGATCGCCCATGGATCGCCTGATTAATCCCGTGCGAAACGGCAATTGTGAAAAGCAACGCAATCGATAAGGCATAACCACCGGTCAATTCAAACGCCATCACCGTTGTCGAGATTGGCGCACCAATCACAGTTGCGGCAACGGCCCCCATGCCCAATAGCGAATAAACCGCATGATCAGATGCCATAATCGGCACTGCATCCGTCGCGATTATCCCAAAGACACCGCCTGTCAGCGCGCCCAAATATAGAGCCGGTGAAAATACACCGCCACCAAAACGCGACGCATATGTGATCGCTGTCGCAAATATCTTGAGCACGATCAGGATCATCATCAGTGCGAGAGGCAACCTCCCCCATAAAGCGTCATTGGTTGTTTCATAGCCAATACCCAAAATTTCAGGATAAATCACACCGATCAAACCGATCACAGCTCCACCCAATGGTGGGCGGATCCATAAAGGTAGATCGAGTGACTTTCCGATATAATCCGCTGCAAACAAACTGAACTGGAAAACAATTGCGACCAACGCGCAAATCACGCCAAGCAAAAAGAACGCCGGAAATTCCAAATAGGATGAAATTTCATAAGCTGGGATGGTAAAAATAAAGCTCTCACCAAACCACAAACGCGCAATTAATGTGCCGGTAACCGATGAAATCACAATGGGCACAAATGCTCGCATGGAATAATGCCCCAGGATCACTTCATGAGCGAACAAAACGCCAGCAATCGGTGCGTTAAAACTTGCAGATACGGCAGAGGCAACGCCCGCAGCAAGCAATGTGCGCTCGCCCGCGTCTGGCAGCTTAAATTTTTCATAGACAAAGCTTGAAAATGAGGCGCCCAAATGAATAACCGGGCCTTCGCGTCCGGCGCTGCCCCCTGCACCAAGTGAGATCACCGTGACAATCGCAGACATAATCCCTTCACGCAGCGTCAGCGGTCGACCAGAAACATGACGCGCTTCAATCACATCAGCAACGCCACCTGCGCGTTTTGATTTGACGAATAATTGCAAAAGCAACCCAACAACCAGACCGCCAATAATGGGCGCGAGAACGATTGTCTGCCAAGGTGTTTCGCGCACAGCTGCTAGATAAATTTCGCTTCGCTCGCCTGACCAGAGATATTGCACCAAGCCAATGGCTTCGCGAAATGCAACTGCCAAAATTGCCGCGCCAATGCCGATGATAGCGCCCAGCACCCAAATTAATATCTGCCTATTCGCCCAGAATTCTGAGAGATTGGGCAAAATCCATTGCCGCATCAAAGAAGGAAGACTTAATAAACGTTCAAACCACAAATTCCCAACGCCCACATTCATTTTGCGATAAATAATTGAGTAGCACGTTCACATCGAACTGGACAAGTCGGACTTTGCCAAGCATAAGTTTATCTGGATTTAGTTTAAAGGATGGAACAAATTGTCTGAAGACGTAATCAGTAAAAACGATAATATTCAAACTGTTATTGATATACTCGCCCAGCAACTCGGTGATAAAATCAAAACTGGGCAATCCATTCGCGAACAGCATTCTCACACGACAACGATGATTGAACCACAGCTTCCTGACGCCGTGGTCTTTGCTGATTCTGATGCTGATATTCAAGCTGTCATCGATGTTTGTGCGCGTTACAAAGTGCCGATCATCCCATTCGGCGTGGGAACATCGCTTGAAGGCCATGTCAATGCACCAGACGGCGGGATCTCCATTGATATGGGACAGATGAACCAAATCCTACAGGTTAATCCAGAAGATATGGATTGCGTTGTTCAACCTGGCGTCACCCGCGAACAACTCAATGAATATTTGCGTGATACAGGACTATTCTTTCCCATCGATCCGGGTGCCAATGCAACAATTGGCGGCATGACCGCAACACGCGCTTCTGGCACCAATGCCGTGCGCTATGGGACAATGCGTGAAAATGTTATTTCAGTTAACGTAATCACACCAAATGGCAAAGAAATTAAAACAGCAAACCGAGCGCGAAAGTCTTCTGCCGGATATGACCTCACGCGGTTATTTGTAGGTTCGGAAGGCACGTTAGGTGTTTATACGTCTATCACGTTGAAACTTCACCCGATCCCGCAACAAATTTTAAGTGGCGTATGTCCTTTCCCAACGGTAGAAGCTGCAAGCCAAGCCGTGATCGCGACCATTCAAATGGGTATTCCCATGGCGCGTATCGAGCTTTTAGATGCCATGCAAATTAAAGCCTCGAACTTGTATTCCAAACTCGACAATGCCGAGCAACCGACATTGTTTTTGGAATTTCACGGATCCGATGAGGAAATTAAAAGCCAAGCAGAACTATTTACAGAGATCGCTGAGGACTTTGGCGGATCAGAGCCGCAATTCTCAACCGTTTTGGAAGACAGAAACAAATTATGGAAAGCACGCCACGATGCTTACTGGGCTGCACGCAATTTCCGTCCTAACACGAAGGTCATTGGAACCGATGCATGTGTGCCTATATCGCGGTTCTCCGAATGCATTACAGAATCTCAAAAAGACATTGAAGAACTTGGACTGGTCGCGACTTTCGTCGCCCATGCAGGAGATGGGAACTTTCACACGCAGCTTTTGATAGACACGCAAAGTGAGACCGAGGTCAAAAACAGTGCTGAATATATATCGCGTCTGAACAAACGTGCCATCGCAATGGATGGCACCTGCACAGGCGAACATGGTGTTGGTCAAGGCAAACAAAAATATCTGGAAATCGAATTGGGTGAAAGCGTTGAATTTATGCGCATGATCAAACAAACATTTGATCCAGACAACATTATGAATCCGGGGAAAATATTTTCCCTGACTGAATAATTATCTGCTATCATTTTAGCTAAGGGCATAAACTAGACACAATAACAATCTAAGTTGCGCTTAAGGGCAAGTTCCTTTGAGGAATAAATGGGTTAGAGACGAATAAGCAAAAATGACGTTAGTCCGATTATTTGTATTTTTTGGTGGGCTCTTGGCAATGGCGCTTTTTGCGATCCTGCTTGGCCCCTATTTCATCGATTGGTCTGAATATCGTGCCGATTTTGAGCGCGAGTCTAGCCGCATTCTTGGCCAAGAGGTCGAAGTCCGTGGCGATGCCAGCATGCGCCTGCTCCCCTTCCCTTCGGTTACATTTAATGACCTTGCCATTGGTAAAAACAAAAGCGGTCAGCCATTAATGACCGCTAAGCAGTTCGAGATGGATCTTGAACTCACGCCATTCCTCAGCGGTGAAATTCTCATCTTCGATATGCGCGTTGAAGAACCCAAGCTCACTGTGACCCTATTTCAAGATGGTTCACTCGACTGGGCGCTCAACAGCAAGAAGAATTTAGGTGGTCGCACGCTTGTTCTGGAAAGCGTTCAAATCAACAATGGTCAGATCAAACTTGTCGATCTGCAAAACCGCCGCACCAAGCAAATTGAAAATATCAACACAAAATTATCCGCGCCTGAAATCTCAGGCCCCTGGCACGCTGAGGGCAATGCCTCATTTGAAGATCAAGAGATCAATTTCGAGGTGGATACAGGTGTTGTCAACGATCAAGGCAGCATGCGCCTACGCACACGCCTTTTCGCTGAAAATCTGCCACTATTCATTGAGACTGAAGGCAGCGCTAAAATTGAAGATCACAAGCCATCATACGAAGGCAATTTCAATATTCAAAAGCGCAGCGAGCTAAATGTCTTAAACACACCTGCTGAGCAACGTAATCTACTTACGGTGCAAATGAAGGGTGGCTTTAAAGTCAATAATGAACGGCTTGAAATTCCTGAATATCGGCTCGCTTCGGGCAATCCTCGCGATCCATATATCATTGAAGGTGAAGCCAATATCGACACTGGAACCAATCCCGAATTTTTAGTGACGGCGCGTGGGCAACAAATCGATATCAGCGAATTGGGTGACGACAATTCCGATACAAACGAAAATCAATCGACGACCGGCTTTTCAAGCATCAACCGCTTAATATCACAAATCCCAGTTATCGACCTTCCCGGCAAAATTGATCTCACTTTACCGGCGGTATTATCGGGCAACACGACCGTAAGAGAAGTGTTCTTATCTGCGCGTCCAAACGCATCAGGATGGACGATTGAAAATCTAGCCGCCAAGCTGCCCGGCCGTACAGATATTGAAGCACAGGGAAGCCTTAAACTCGGTTCTGCACCTGAATTTGCTGGAAACATATTAATCGCGACCAAGCAGCCGTCGGGTTTTTCATCCTGGCTCATCGGCCGTGTTGACCCGTCAATTCGCCAATTAGCGGCAGCTGGAATATCCGCTAATGTTCTGTTTAGTAAAGAAATTCAGCGTCTTGAAAACTTAGAGCTGATTTTAGGAAACGCATCTATTAAAGGCTATGCCGAGCGCCAACAGATCCGCGATTTAGATCCATCTATTTCCATTGGACTAAATGGCAGCGAACTGGATCTAAACAAGCTCAATGCACTTTTGCAAATGGCAAGCCTTGATCAGGATATCAACAATAGCGGCGGATTATTTGGTCATAACATCATTGCCCAGCTTAACACCGACGTGATGCGTTTTGGCAAATACTCAGCCGAAGATGTCAAAATCATCGCTAGCTGGGAAGATAAAGATTTAACACTGGATTCAATCCGTTTTGGGAATTTCTCAGGCGTTTCGGGCACAATGAGCGGCACATTAAATGATCTTGACCAAACCCCGAAAGGCAAGATCTCATTCAATGCCAATGCCAAACAGCCAGATGGGATTTTCAAGTTGTTAAAAGATATCGTGGATGACCACCCGGTCTTGAAACGGTTTGAAAAGAACTTGCCGTCTTATGATGATCTGGTTTTGTCGGGCGAGTTGAGCATCAGCGATAACAATACGCCGCAGATCAAAGCCAGCGGCACAATTGGTAAATCGGCATTTGATCTTCGCGCCAATGGGCAAACATTACTGCCAAATGTGTTTAAAAACGCATCTTCACCGCTGGCGATCAATTTGACGGCTAAAAACCCGCAAAGTCAGTTATTGCTCGCGCAAATGGGCTTTGATGTTTTGCCATTTGATTTCGAAGAAGCAGCGGATCTCAACTTGAAAATATCCAGAGGTTTCGATGAAGATCTCGATGTGGATGCAAAATTCACGTCAGGCACCACCAATATTGATCTTGATGGCTTTATCGACCTGCCCAGCACACAAAATCAAAACGAGCCCAAGGGCATCCTAACGATAGATCTGACATCAGATGATATTGAACCTTTGCTGCTCACTTTAGGTCAAAATCTGCCAGGTATTGGCTCAGGGCAGCCCGTTGAACTCAGCGCAGGCCTGATCATCGATGAGAACAATATCGAGATCAATGATTTGGCTGGCAACGCCGATGGTAATAAATTTAATGGCTCACTGGTAACGGATCGAACAAGTCTCGCGCCAAGCTTTAAGGGTGATCTTAGCATCGATCGCGTTGATACCGAATGGCTTTACGAATTGGCGCTTGGTGTACAATTCTTGAACCTAATCGATACATCATGGAGCACAACAGACTTCCTGCCACCTTTTGAAATGGCACCTGTAACAGAATTGAATATCGATCTGAAAGAACTAACCTTACCGGATCTACCAGGCATTCAAAACGTCTCTGCGAAGTTGCGCACCGAAGCCGGCATTGTTGAGATAGACGATATTGCCGGTTCATGGCTCGGCGGTGATTTAAACGGAAATCTGTCGATCTCAAATCCAGACGGAAAAGCCTTTGTCAGCCTCGATACGATCATTACAAATACCAATATAGCCGCGCTCAACTGGCACAATGATGAGGCTCAGCCACTGCTGGAAGGCACGATCGATATTGCCGGAAATTTAGAAGGCACTGGCACCAATTTAACGGAAGTCATCACCTCTATGAATGGCGGTGGTCTTTATAATCTAAAAGATATTACCGTAAATGGTTTTGAGCCGAATATCTTGGGTGACATCTTTGAAAAAACCGATGCAGAAGGTTATGAATTACAGCCGGAAATTATCGCGACTGATATCAATGATCTTTTACCAAACGGCGAATATAAAATTTCAGAATTGGCGATACCATTTACCGTGACCGGCGGCATTCAACGCATCGCAAGCATTACGGTTGAAAACGAAGACTTTAACCTAACTGGTGCTGGTCGAATTGATCTTGTGGGCAAAACCATCTCAAGCTCACTTGATATTTTATATGATGCTGGGCTTGAAGCACAAGCAGGCGCGACACCGGAATATAGCATTGATTTTGAAGGAGAATTAGCCAATCCCACGAAATCAATCAATGCCAGTGCGATGAGTAATTTCCTATCCATTCGTGCCTATGAACGCGAAAGACGCCGCGTTGAATTATTGCAGGCGAGCATCTTGGAAAAACAAGCGTTAAGACGCGAAATTGCGCTGGTGAAAGATCAACAGCTCAAACGTGAGGAAGAAGCGCGGTTATTGTTTGAAGAGCAGGAACGCATTAAGGCTGAAGAAGCTGAACGCATTAAAGCGGAAGAAGAAGCAAAAGCTGCCGCAGATGCAGAAGCGCAGCGCATTGCCGATGAGGCGATCCGGCAGGCGCAAGAAGCCGCAAATAATACAAGAGCATCTGAAGATACGCCCACGATCGACTGGCAAAAATCTGTTGAAGAGCTTTTATCAACATCGCCAAGCACCTCAAATGGCGACATCATCGTCTTACCACTTGATGCACCATCCAACCAATAATGGGGATCAAACTCAATGGGATTGAGTTAATCTTACTCTTTGGGTGTCAGCTTTTGATCATCAACAAGCTTATTCTGCTTGTCATTCAGAGCTTTTGTAAGGTTTTTCTCTTGTTTCGTACGCCCAAATGAAATGCGGTTTTGTTCCGCATTTGCTTCCTTTTTTGCGCGCTCTTTGCGTTTTCGCGCCATGCGTAGATTTACAACATTATCCGTCATAACGCGAAAACCGTATTTCTATCGATCAAGGTTTTTTGCGGAAAGCATCGAGCGAGACAACGTCGGCGCCACCGTCATTATCATCGGATGTCTCAGCAACGTCTGAATCTTCGGACGCATCATCAATTTGCGGTTTTTCAAGCTTTGCAATCTCTTTGCTTGCATCCAATTCTGCAATCTCTGCACCCTCTTCATCCTCAATGATGAGCGTATCAAATTCTAGCTCGAAATTCACAGACGGATCATAAAAACCGCGCACGGCTGAGAACGGCACAACCAGCTTTTCCGGTTGATCAGAAAAAGACAATCCAATTTCAAACTGCGTATCTGAAACTTTTAAATCCCAAAACTGGTGCTGAACCACAATTGTCATCTGCTCAGGATAACGATCCTGCAAAGCCGTTGAAATCCGCACGCCTGGCGCATTGGTCAAAAAAGTGATGAAAAAATGATGCTCTCCAGGGAGTTGTCCGGTAGCAGCTGTTTCCATTAGCACTTTTTTTATAACGCCTCGCAAAGCTTCTTGTGCCA
>JAHDFS010000080.1 GCA_020628035.1 Rhizobiaceae bacterium | reverse complement strand
GGCAGCATCGCTGTCTCAAACAGCGTCAGACAAAAGCGTGTTGACGCCGGATCAGCTGGCACCAATGAATAACCGCCATGCTCAGCCCAATACATTGGCTTGATGTAAACTGCGGTCTTCCCATCAAAACGCTTGATGCCTTCAAGCGCTAATTCTTCAATTTCTTTTGGTGTTTTCGTCGGCTGCAATCCCAATGCTAACGCGGATGCGTTGACCCGTTCACAATGCAGATCAAGATCCGGTGCTAGACCTTCAAACCAGCGCGCGCCATCAAACACGGTTGAACCGAGCCAGGAAGCATGTGATGTCGTTCCCATGATGGGCACATTGCCTTCTATCCACTCGCCATCGAGATAGTTCCAAGTCAGCGTGGGTGCAGATGTATCAACTTTTTGATCTGACATAGGTTAGAACCCCTTCTTCAAGCTGCCAAGAATACCGCGCACCAAGGCTCGACCGAGTGAAGAAGCGACCGATCGCGCAGCAGACTTCATCGCAGCTTCTGCGACTGTTTGGCGGCGACGGCGGGTTGATTTGCGTTTGGTTGTTTTTCGGCGGGATGAACGTTTACGGCCGCGGCTATCATAATCATCATCATCGTCGTCATCATCGTCAAAGCCGGGCAAGGTCCAGCGACGACTTTCTTTCATTTCTCTTTCTTCCTCACGTGCCTCGCGTTCGCGCTCTTCTTCCTCGCGTTCAGCTGCACGTTCAGCGCGCTCGCGCAGAATTTCAAAGGCAGATTCACGATCGATCTCGCGATCATATTGTGCGGCCACCGGGCTGACGCGAATAACCTCTTTGCGTTCACTATCGGTGAGTGGTCCAAGCCGCGAAGATGGAGGTCGAATAAGTGTGCGCTCCACAATGGATGGTACACCTTTGGATTCAAGCGTTGAAACCAATGCTTCACCTACCCCAAGCTGGGTGATCGTTTCAAAGCAATCAAAATCGGGATTTGGGCGGAAGGTTTCTGCAGCAACTTTCACCGCCTTTTGCTCACGCGGTGTATAAGCGCGCAAAGCATGTTGAATTCTGTTACCCAGTTGAGACAGTACTGTATCTGGCACATCAAGTGGATTTTGTGTCACAAAGTACACGCCGACACCTTTGGAGCGGATCAAGCGTACGACTTGTTCCACACGGTCGATGAGAATCTTAGGGGCTTCATCAAAGAGCAAATGTGCTTCATCAAAGAAGAACACCAAGCGCGGTTTATCCGGATCACCAATTTCCGGTAATTGCTCAAATAACTCCGACAATAACCACAACAAGAATGTTGCATAAAGGCGCGGGTTCATCATCAATTTGTCGGCAGCAAGTATGCTCACTGCACCGCGCCCATCATTGGTGGTGCGCATAATATCGCTGATCTCAAGGGCAGGTTCACCAAAGAAATCATCAGCGCCTTGCTGCTCAAGGACCAACAAATCGCGCTGGATCGCACCGATGGAGGAATTTGAAATATTGCCGTAAAGGCCAGAAAGTTCTTTGGCATTCTCACCCATATATTTCAGCATGGCGAGCAGATCTTTTAGATCCACAAGCGGCAGACCGTGTTCATCGGCGATTTTGAAGGCGATATTAATCACACCTTCTTGCGCATCCGTGGCATCCATCAAGCGCGATAGTAGTAAGGGTCCCATTTCAGTGATCGTTGTGCGAACTCTGTGGCCTTTTTCACCGAAAAGATCCCAAAAAATCACTGGAAATTCTTGGAATTCATAAGGGTCAAGACCGATTGTATTGGCACGCTTTTCTAAGAAATCCTTGTATTCACCCTGAATACCAAGACCCGACAAATCGCCTTTCACATCTGCACAAAAAACCGGAACGCCGGCATTGGAAAAACTCTCGGCCAAGATCTGCAGTGTCACCGTTTTACCAGTACCCGTCGCACCGGTGATCAGTCCGTGCCGATTTGCATATTTAAGCTTGAGATATTCGCCCTTATTTGGGCTGTCGTCCGGGTGACGGCTGGTGCCGATATAAATGTGATCGTCGATAATCATGCCTTACTCGTCTCTTAGAGTTATTTCCCCCGCCACCGGTGATTCCTCACAGTGCGGCACTGTTGGCGCGAACTATAGGCGAGGCATTGGCGCGCCGCAATCACAAACCTTTCCAAATCATTGACAATTTTGGCGCAATTGCAGGCGCAAAATCGAGTTGATTTTAAACATTTTGCTCTATTTTGACGGGTTACGAGGTATATTTGGGACAGTAGGTAGAATTTTTGGCAAATCCAAAATTCAATAGACGTCAATTTTTGGCGAGCCTTTTAGCAACAACAGCTTTTGTTGCGATGCCCACCCATGCGCAAAACTCAAATGATCATATGCTCAATGTCAGCGGTTTACGCGGTGCTATTGATGCAACCGATCGGGGGCTTTTGCCGGATGTAGTAGGCGATCAAAGCAAATTACTTTTGGATGCAATTGTTGAAACCGCGGCGACTGATCAAATACTTTATATCCCGGCTGGGAACTATTACATCTCCAATATAGACCTACCCGATAATGTTCGCATTCAAGGTGTCGCGGGCGCAACTCGGCTGGTTTACACCGGCCGCGGACATGGTCTCATTGCCGAGAACGTTCGCCGGTTGGAGCTTAGAGACATCATTCTTGATGGCGCAAATAATACGCTTGGCGCATACACAAATGGGCTCTTAAATGTCCGCGGTTGCCGCAACTTAAATCTCGACAATGTCTCTGTGCTTGGCAGTTCTAAATATGGCATTTCGCTTGAGAGATGTGGCGGTGTTGTTGAAAACTGCGATCTTGCAGGCGCTGCAGATGCAGCACTTTTCTCTGTTGAAGCTTTGGGGCTTACGATCCGAAACAATTATGTGCATGACTGTGCCAATGGTGGAATTCTGGTTCACCGCTGGGCGATTGGTGAAGACAATACGATCATCTCAAACAATCGTATTGCAAGGATCGCTGCAGTTAATGGCGGCACCGGGCCATTTGGCAATGGCATTAATGTCTTTCGCGCGGGCAATGTGATGATCAATGATAATCATATCTCCGATTGCGCGTTTTCAGCCATCAGAGCCAATTCTGCATCAAACATACACATCACTGGAAATTCCTGTCACGGTTCAGGTGAAACCGCCTTATATGTCGAATTCGCATTCCAAGGCGCTGTGGTTACCGGCAATCTCATTGACGGCGGTACGATGGGGATCTCCATCGCTAATTTCGACAAAGATGGTCGATTAAGCACAATCACCGGCAATCTTATTCGCAACATTATAGATCAAGGGCCCTACCCGCCAGAAGGACCAGGATTTGGCCATGGCATTGCCGTGGAGGCCGATGCTTCTGTCACCGGCAATACAATCGAAAACGTTGCCAAATGGGGCATGCTTGTTGGCTGGGGACCTTATCTTCGCTCGGTCAATATTAGCGGAAATGTGATCCGAAAAGTGCCAATGGGTATTGCGGTTTCAGTGGTTGAGGGCGCGCGCAGCACATCAATTTTCAATAATATTTTTGATCAAACCCCGGGCGGTGCAATTGTTGGCCATAGATGGCAAGAACCAGTTACCCGCGATTTGGGCACACGTTCGAAATCAGGTTTTGATCATCTAAAAATCGGCAATAACATCGTCCATTAAGTCATCAGAGATAATGACTGTTACGTCACGCTCAATAAAAGCCTCACCAATGCCGTTTGCGAATTGACACCGGTCTTGTCATATATGCGCGTTAAATGCGTGCGCGCAGTGTTCACGCTAATGCCAAGTGTTTCTGCGCAAGATTTGAGGCTGTCGCCATTTGCGATTTGTTTGGCCAATGCGAGCTGACCATCGGATAATCCAAAGATCACTTTTGCACTTAAGAGTTGGCGTTCCAGGATCGCATCGGGATCAAAATCGACATAAGTTCGACCGTCGCGCACCGATAATGCGCACCAAACCACATGGCCATGTTCATCCTCACCCAAAATAATGGGATAGCGAAAACGATGGCCAGTTTCTTTGAGGTAACGATGCTGCGCAAAATAGCTATGCAATTCCTCAGCGCGCGCGAGTGCATCTTGCAAGACTTTGTCCCAAACAGGTTTACTGGCCCGCAATCGCCCTGCGGAAATGGTAAATCCGCTACAATTTTTCAGCATCTGATCTGTGCCGGGCGCCATCCAGATCACTTCACCATTTTTCAAAACCGCCAGACGATTGGGCGTTTCGGTCTGTTCACCTTTGACGATGAGCGAAGCGAACGCAATTTTCCAGCCTTTATCTGTCCGCTCTAAAATGCGGGTTTCAAAACTCTGTTCATCTTTGTGAGCGGTACTCACGCGTGATATCTCATCAAAGGTCACCCACGCCATAGTACCGTCAATGGTGATTTGAATATTCTTCTTCTCAAACACTTTACCAGCACAACCATGTCCAACAGCGAAAGTATCGCGCATGTTCTGACTGATTTTATCCCATCCATGGTGAATGATGAGACCAATATCTTGTGACGAATAAACATCAATTGTGCGCGGACTATGCAGCCAGCAATCTGACCAAGCTGCATAATCTGAACGGACAAAAGCTTCGGTCTCGTTTTGGATAACATTCCAGACCGTTTCTTCCTCATCGGTTTTATAGGCAATTTGCGCCAAAACCTGTCCTTCCATATTCATCAGTTCTCACGCGCGCAGTTCGGAGCTGCAAAAACTGAATTTTCACGTTTTTGGCCAAAATTGGTCAAACTTAAATATAGCTTCTTGAGTTTGTTTTTCAAATGATGCGTGCGTTCCAATGCGTGATCTGAATAGAATTGATCATCGCATTTTGAAGGCTTGGTCGTATTGCGGTGAATTTCAATATTGGCGAGAAAGAATACATAATCCATGTCAGTCTCCTATGTGTGACTTTCACATAAGATACCGGTTCAACGCATTATTGATGTCGTATGAAACGACCACATACTAAAATAAAATGAGTTGCGCTTAGACCAAGCCAGCCTTTTTGATCACGAGCGAGGTCAACGCCAAATCCCCCAGCGCTAACCCGCGAAATACAAATGCTGTGCGCTCATTATCAGATGTTCTTTGATTAACGCGTCCCATGACGAGATCAAAAATATCACCTTTGATATCTTCGGTATTGGCAACTTTATTTGGCAGTGATTTTTCTTGTTCCAAATCGTCGATCGCCAGGATATCGAAATCTGAAAAGCTGTCTTTGATCCATGGCGCACCCAAATCAGTCACGGCAGCAAATCCACCTATTTTCATGTCGCTGGCTTCTAAAAATGGCTTTAATTGCGGCGTATAGGTCACTGAAGTGGTCAAGATGTCAGATTGTGCCACCACATCTTGAAAATTCTCGCATATCTCAACTTCCAATCCGCGTGACAATGCCAGTTCTTTGGTCATTTCGATATTTGCTTTACCACGTCCATAAAGCAGCGCTTTTTTAAGCGGAAATCCATCGCAAAATGCATCTAAGTGGCTTCTTGCTTGAACGCCACATCCGATGAACCCAGCAATTTCAGCATCTTTTCTCGCTAGATATTTTGCAGCTGTTGCGCTCAGTCCCGCAGTACGCACCGCGGTCACCCAATTGCCATCCAATATCGCGACCGGCAGTCCGGTTTGGCTTGAAAGGACGGTCACCAAGCCATTGATTTGCGGCAGATCATGGTTGGAGTTTTCGGGATTAAGCACCACGGTTTTCACAGCCAACAGGGATGGATCATCCATGGCTGCAAGTGCCGCCATCATATAGCGCTCATCACCATTATAACTTTGCGGCTGAATAACAGCTTTGGCGGCACTCCAGGCTTTATTGTCAGATCTTTTGCGAATGAGATCTTCAATTTCTGCAATCACATCCTTAGTTGTGATGCCAAGCTTTTTGAGTGCTGCTTCATCCAGATATGGGATATTTTGCATTTCACAACCTTCTATTTGAGCGCCTGTGTGATCTGATATGCGCCAACTTTATCGCCATTCCAGTTTGAGAATTCACGTGTGGCGAATGCCATAAGATTTGCATAGGCTGGATCATTATCACCCAAAACTTTTGCCAATAATGCTGCAATCGCAACCTCTGCGCCACGGGTCGTTCCGCAATCAATTTTAAGCGCAAAACCAAGTCCTTTTTCAGGAAGGATTGCAGTGTAAACACCTTCAGCACCCGTTTTGACAAAGATGCGCCCTGGCGCCATTTCCATGAGCTTGGTGCATGCTCGCGATGTGCCTGCAACATAAAAGGGTTCTGCCATACAGGCATTAACAAGAGTCTGAGCAGCATTTGCCTGAGAGGTTGAAAGCCCCTCGCCGGTTGCCATTTTTGCAAAGCCTTGCGCAATTTGTGTTAAAGGAACTGCAAAGGTTGGAATGGCGCAGCCATCGGTGCCACATAATTCGTCGACCATTTTGCCACCGGTAACCACTTCCATATTATGCGCCATGATCTTTTGGACTTCATGATCTTTGGTCACATACCCCTTCAAACCGATGCCAGAATGGCATGCAGCGCATAAGAAACCTGCATGTTTACCCGAGCAATTATTGTGCAATTGGGTTGGCTCCAAACCAGATTTAGCTTGGTTGATTAGTGTTTTATGATCAAAAGACCAATGCGCACCACATTCTAAATCTTCTTCCGAAAGACCGGCTTTCTTGAGCATTTGACCCGCTAGATCTGCATGTTCGGGCTCAGAAGAATGCGATGAACAGGCCAGGGCTAACTCCTTATCACCAAATCCGTAGGCTTCGGCTGCACCGCTTTCCAAAAGAAACAAAGCTTGAATGGCTTTGACGGCAGAACGCGGAAAAATCGGCGTTGCCACATCACCTGCTGAATGTAACACTTTTCCAGTAGCATCACATACAGCATAGGCCCCGCGATGAACACTCTCAACTAGGCGGCCGCGGGTCAGCTCAACAAGAACGGGATTTGACATCAAATACTCCTCAAAACACTGAAAAACATCGTATTTTCAGCGATTTTAACACTTAATTAACCATGTTTAAGCCAATGTGAACAAAAGGTTAACGATTGGCTCTATCAAACGCGAGACAGATTTATGTCATATGTGAACAAGTTCACGAGTGCAAATCATAACCGCCTGTCTCCCCAGTATAGAGAT
This sequence comes from Rhizobiaceae bacterium, assembly GCA_020628035.1. GTDB lineage: Bacteria > Pseudomonadota > Alphaproteobacteria > Rhizobiales > Rhizobiaceae > Lentilitoribacter. The sequence goes on along the minus strand of JAHDFS010000080.1, from coordinate 7,954 downwards.
TATGCCGCGGAAGAGAGCTCCCGCGAGCACTATCCAAACCACGAATTTGATCCGGCAAATAACAATCATTATTTGAACGACGAGCGCCCCATATCGCTGATACAAGCTATCTTGCAAGACCCATCGAGTATGCACAAGCTCATGGCATTTCTTGCAAGTTTGGTGTTCACCATCATTATCATTTCATTTCGACCATTTGATATGTCCACTGTGTCCAGTGAATTGACAACAACTGGTGACACGGTCAATCAGGTTGGCTATGTGGCCATTGTTGCGATCATGAGTTTTTTGCTTTTAACTCAAGTTAGTCCGCGTCGGCTGATATCTTTTGCGACCCCTATTTGGGGCGTATTTTTAATCGCGGTATTTGCCGCTGTTATGCAGAACCCAGCACCATTTACCGCGATGCGAACAGTTTTATTGACACTTTTTGCTGCCTTTGCCGCATTTTCTGTCCTCATACTTCCCCACTCGAAACGAGAATTGAAGTTTATGATCACGGTGATGGCAACTCTGATCCTTGGCATGTCCTATGTCGGTCTGGTTTTGTTGCCGGAAGCTGCCAAGCACGGTTATTCAGCCTTTGAAGCTCAGCATTTTGGACTTTGGCGCGGACCCTTCCCGCACAAAAACATCGCTGGGCCTATCATGTCCATCCTCACCATTTTCGGGATTTATATATGGCGTTCGGGGAGTCCATTTCTCGGCGCTGTCCTTACGATTGCAGCGTTTATTTTTGTGTTGCAGACGGGATCGAAAACAACGTCAGGCTTTTTGCCACTTTCAATCATGATTGTATTATCTGCTGGTTTATTTGCCAGCGCCAGACTTGCTGTATTTGCAACACTTGTCGCGGTTACAATCATTGGCTTGTTAACAATCGGAACGCTCTATAACGAAACATTAGCTGGTATTACGGCAAGCATTTTGGAAGATGCGACCTTTACTGGGCGTTTAACACTTTGGCAGCATGGCATAATTACGTTCTTGTCAAACCCCATGGGTGAAGGCTTTAACAATTTCTGGAATACAGCCGCAGTGGTATACGGTCCCTTGCCAGGTTATGCTGATTGGGATTTTCGCGAGATTGTTCATGGTCATAGCAATTATATAGATGTGCTCATTAATTATGGGATCGTTGGCGGACCAGTGATCTTTTTCGCGCTTTTTGTCATGCCAATGATCAATTATATCGCGATTTACAAACGGCGTGAAAATCGTAAGTTGGCCGACATGTTCATGATGATGATCACGTTCATCATGCTGCTTTCTTTTATGGAAACCTTTATCCTTCATCGATCAGACCCGATCTGGATATTCCATGTTTTTGCTGTGTTTGGTTTGCAAATGTTGGCGATGGAACAGCGCGGCAAGAAGAAAAAACGCGTTAGGATCTTTTAAGCATTAAGCTCGCCACGCTAGTAATCTTTCTCAAAGAAAATCCCCAGCTTTGAATTACCTTCTGTATCAACTGAACCCGTAGCTGTGAGGCTATCGGTTATATCTAAATTGATCGTAGCTTCAGTTTCTTTGCCTGCCTGGACACCCAGATAAACGTTATCTGAGATATATTTTCCAGCCTTTACGGCTGCATTACCATCATCATCTTGCACAACGTCGACATCATCAAGTCCGGTGCTCGAACGTAAACTATCGATAAGCGAAGGGCTATTTCCACCTGTTAATTCGCTCGCGATAGATGCCAAACGGACGACTTGCGCTGGAGAGAGGTCTGTTAGATTGCGACCAAAAATAATTTGCGCCAAAACTTCATCTTCTGGCAACTCAGGACTTGAAGAAAAACTGACCTGCAGATTAGAAGCCGTTCCCTGTAACCTAATTGATGCAATGACATCGCCTGTGTCCGTTGACGCGAGAAAATCTAGCAAAGGATCAAGATCACCTGCCAGTGTGATTGTCCCCTCTTCAAGATCAATTCGCTGACCAAGGATCGAAAGGCGACCGCGCCGTAAAGTGAAGCTTCCAAGGGGCACGATGTTATCGAGCGATCCTGTTAGACCTAATCTGCCGCCAAGCTCTGCATCTAATCCGCGACCACGAACAAAAATCTGATTGGGTGCATTGATGTTTAAACGCAAACGGAGCGCACCGGACTTATCCCCTGCACCATCTGATGGGGTTGCCTGAGACAAACGCTTCAGTGTGTTTTGAACATTAGATGTCGGGCTGATATGCTCAACATCAAGCAAGTTTGCTTCTGAAGCAAAACTCTCTGGCACGGTGATTTCAGTACGTCCCAGATTAATATCACCAGATAAAAGCGGGCTGCCAGAAAGATTACCATTAATAGCCAAGTCTCCGCTTACAGTGGTTTTGAAGGTTTCACCATCACCATAATTTGCAGAATTGAGTTTGACGGTTAGATCGGCAGGAAGATTACCTGAAAGACCAATTTGACCATTCAGCGCAATCGTGCCGCCTGTTGAAATATTGGCGTTAACCGCAACATTAGCGATATTACTGCTATTTAATCCGACTTTGACATTCACACCGCTTAAGCGCAGATTTGAAAGCGGATCGACAATGCTGGCACCATTTATGTTGATATTACCGCTGGCAGCTGGATTGCTAACTGGGCCAGAAACTCTCGCCGATAATTGTGCGACACCATTAATTTGAGTGCCACGGTCCCGTAAGTATGTTTCAATCAGATCAAGCGGTGCAGTTCCGTTTATATTCACATTCATTGCGCCATTTGAGAGCGGCACACGGCCTGATCCTGTTAAAGCTAAGGCCTGTGCATTTCGTGCGTTAAAACTTGCGAGCGTAACGATGTTATTGCTTACCGAACCATCAGCATTGAGCGTAAGTGGGCTTAATCCCAGATCCCTGATCTGTCGAATGGTGAGCGCCTGGCCATTTAAATTGAATGCCACCTTTGGCGCGCTTGAAGGTCCGGTAATCTTTAGATTGGCACCTAAAACACCACTGGCATCAAATCCGGGTTGCACGGAATTTAAAATCTTCAATGGGACTGCGTTTATTATAGCAGTAATGTTAAGGCGCTCGCCCGCGCTTCCGGACACATCAATTGTACCTGAACCGATCGCCAATCTTGACGGATAGATTTGGGCAACACCGTTTTGTAGTTCAATTTTTGAAGCAGAAACCAATTGGGCATCTGCGATTCTGGATTTTAGATCCAATTCAGAAATCAATATTTCGGTGACATCAGATGTTTGTGTGACCACACCTGATGAAGAGATGCGGGTTGCATTTTCAACAAGCACAGTGACCAAATCAAACTCTGTGCTCGCACCGGCATTTAGGATCTGCACAGTTGCCGATTTGGCCGCCACACCAGACGCATTAATGCCAATTGCCTTGGCGTTCGCGGTTATTTTGGGCTGATCCAGAAGATCCTTGATGTGAATGATTGCTTCCGCATCATCGACCCTGACATTGTCCATACGAATGCCAGCCAATGCCAATTTAATATCTGCTGTTTGGCTCAGTTCCTGCGGGTTTAGTTCAATGGAACCATCGATATTGCCGGTGGCATTGATCAATGCCAACGCCGCGATGCTTGAAATATCAGAACTGTTGATGTCGAGTTTGGCATTCATCAATCCTGTGTCATTGCTTCGAACGAACACACCATTAATTGCAGTCGCGCCAATGCGCGCATTGAGATCCTGCAGGTTTATAAGTGTTTCATCCAGTTTGATCGATCCGTTGACGACAAAATCCTGAGCTGCGATCTGCCCTTTGGAGGAAAGTGCGCCGGATATGTTTTGATCTTCTGTTTGTCCATCAAAAATCAGCGCCAAATCATTCACAGTTTGACCAGACAATTGTCCCTTTGCGACTGAAATTTCCGCGTTAAGATCAAAAGGACCTTCTGAACCAACCAGACGAATATCAAGCTGCGCTGTGCCGCTTGATGCATCATCTAGCACCTTCAGATCGGTGATTTTGGCTGATGCTGTCAGATCAGTTGCATCGCTTGCAACTTGGCCATTGATCATTGCTGACATTTGATCGTTGGAGAGGTTTAAATCTTGGAACACCAACCCATCGATACTGCGCGCAACACCGCCATTTAGTTCAGTTAAACCGACGAGCAATTTGTCAAGCCGCGCCGTACCAGTTTCAACTGACTGAGCTTTGCCATTTATTTTAAGATCAAACGCGCCGCTAAATGGTTCGATCTTTCCAAGTGCTGACAAAACCACGCTTCCGTTGAGGCGTTGATTGGTGATTGCTGAAAAACTGTCCAGGTTTTCAGCCTCTGCGGAAATCTGACCATCAAATGTGTTTTTTGAATAATCTCCATTGGCAAGCACCTTATAAGTCTCACCCAATACGTTTAGCCGCGTGATTTGCAATGGATTGCCAGAGCGCCAATCGCCATCAAATTGAAGATTGATTTCACGCCCTAAGGCTTTTGTCACCGCTTCATCTTTTGCCAAAATCTGTTTGATCGCCCCATTGATATCAAAGCTGATTTCGCGCGCATTCTCATCATCCGCGTTCAGTATTGTGCCAAAGGCGTCAATTTCAACTAAGCCCAACGCAATATCTGAGCTAACAAAATCATTGATGGCAAACTTACCACCCCAGGTGTTTTGGCGCATGGCATCATAATCGACATCAATATCCGCTGATTGAATGCTTTGATCACTATTTTGAGATGGAATAACAATACGTTTGCCATCTGTGCTCGTTAATCCACCTTTTAGCGCCAACGCGCTTAAAAAACCGTCAGCTGTTGTTTTTGCGCTGGCTGCCAGCTGAACCGCGCCACTTGTTAAATTGGATTGTTTGAGATGAATGCCACCATCTTTGAGTACAACAAGTTCTGCAGTTAGATCGCTGATTTCTCCAAACAAAGCGCGCTGATCTGGCGGCAGCAATTTGCCCAAAGGACCGTTTAAGCTTGCATTTGCATTCAGGCCTTCTGCTTGATCTCGAAGGCTGACAATGCCGTTTAAAATACGGGTATTGTCGACATCAAACGACATGCCAACATCAAGCTCAGATAATGGCGCATCCCCGATGATAGCAAGTGATACAGGCGGTTTTCCGGGCAATCCAAGCGCGGAAGCAACGATACCATTTTGTGGTTCTTGAAGTTTGACATCGAGCGCTAAAGATTTGGTCGAGCCGTCATATTTGACAATTGCCTTCAGCTCACCTTGGGTTTCATCTGTCCGATTAATCAGCAAATCCAGATCAACCGATCCTTCATCTAAGATGAAATTCCCGCTCACACTTGCTGTTGCCGCAAGATCAAAGACATCTTTACCAAACTCGACACGAGGCAGGTCTAGCTTTTCAAGTACGATCGCAACAGGTAATTGCGGGAGCTGAAAGGTACTGCTTTCGGGCGAGCGCGATGTGGCTTCCGGTAATGGTCGACGAATGAAGTCAATATGTTCAGCTTCAAGCGTATCAACGACCAAACGCCCGGTTAATAAGGCAGAGCGGGTCCAGATTAAGCGCGGCTTGGAGATTTCAAGCCAAATCCCTTCTTCATCAGCAATCGTGATCGATTGCAGCGAGACATCTGATGATAGCGAACCTTCAATACCATTGAGACGAATTTGGTAACTGGGAGACGAGATTTGTTCTTCGACATATTTAATTAATGCCGAGCGCTCATTATCTTGCGAGAACACAACAATAATCCCTATGAACAGGGTCGCAAGAAGGGCAAATCCGGTTAGCAGAGCTTTTTTAAAGAAAGATAATCTCATGACCGCCCCTAAAATGCTTGTCCGATACCTGCAAAGATACCGAAATCTGGGTCACTCGATTTAGGGTTGATGGGCACAGCAAAATCCAAACGAATTGGTCCCAATGGCGTGTAATAACGCGCGCCGATTCCCGCACTCACACTGAAATCTTGTGAGAAGTCTATAATCGGGTCTGCACCGACAATGCCGCCATCAACAAATGCAACAGCGCCGAGCGTATCAGTAAATTTGTGACGAAGCTCCACGCTTGTCTCTAAAAGCGAGCGCCCACCGGATACGTTTCCTGATCCGTCGACAATACCAACATTGTTAAAACCAAATCCGCGGATGGAACCGCCGCCGCCGGACAAATATAACAAGTTTGTTGGTACTTGATCGCGAGAAGGCCCAATGACTGAACCTAGTTTTACCCGGGCTGCCAGAACCGTGTCACCATCATTGTCGAGTTTTTGATAGGCGCGCAATTCACCATCAAGTCTTACGCCGGCATTGCCGTGTTCAAACTCATAAAATGGTTTCACTTCAATCTTCGCCAGAGCATCTTTGCTTGGGTCCACTTTGCTATCGCGGCCATCATAGGCAATTTCACCCGATGCGCCCAAAGTTGAGAAATTTCGCGTACCAAAAGCATCTTTAAAGCGCGAATATTCATAAAACCCACCACCGGCAATATTTATCTTTCGACTGAGTTGATGCGTAAGGACCGATGAAAAACCGCCGGTTTCACCCTCAAATGAAGTGTTGAATTCTCGTTCGGCAAAAATTTTCGTGACCGAATCTGTATTGGGTGTGAATACGCCTGGCTTGGTAAATGTTGCACTTAACTTGAAATCCAGCTCATCTGCGCTCGAGCTTGAACCAATTCCACTGATTTCACCATCCAAACGTAAACGTTCGGCGCGTCCGAATAAATTTCGATTAAGCCAAAACGCGCTTAAACCCGCGCCATCGGTGGAAGACACCGTGGCCCCCAGACCAATGCGACGCAGTTTCTTTTCACGGACTTCGACATGAACGGGCACTCTGCCCTCTTGATCGTTTTCATCGCCGGTCTCTACTTTTCGCACGGAAAATACGTCCAGCTTGTCTAGACGCGCTTTTGCATCTTCGATGTCATCTGGATCATATTCTTCGCCAATTTTCAAACCCGTCATATAAGCAACAAAGGCTTCATCCATGCGCTCAGTACCTTTGACGCTGGTTGGCCCATAGTCAGATTTTTCACCCGGATCGATGCTTAAATTCACATTGAGAATGTTTTTATCGTGCTGAGCTTTGACGCTTTGCCCACCGATTTTGGCATGCGGATAGCCTTGTTGGCGCCATTCTTCGACCGCCAAGCGGCCTGCAATGCCAACGCTTTTGGCCTTGGCGATATCACCCCGAGCTACTTTGAGTGTGTCTGGTCGTGCGACGAAATCTTCGCCACCTTGCGGATGCGGTGCGCGATTGAAAATATCAAAAGTACCAAAACGATACACATTGCCTGTATCTATCGAAATCGTGACGATCGATTCATTGGTAAACTCTATTCCAGGCTTCATAGCAGAGGCTTGAACGCCATTAATGAGAATAGAAATCTCCCCGCCATAGTAGCCTTCGTTGTAAAGCCCTGCTAATAGTCTGCGATAGTCGCCTTTTGCCCGTGCAAGCAAACCGGCAGACCCAGCAACTGCGTTTTCACGTCCTCGCCACAATTCTGATGCTGATTTGAGCGCAAGTTCGACTTCTTCGGTTACATCACCGCGAAGATTTAGATCAACTTGATAGGTTTTGGGATCAATAACGTCTGATTCTCGGGATGTTTTTTTACAATCACCGCTTAAGCAATAGCCGAATAAATCGAACCCAAAGGCATGACGAGACGGCTGAACAACAAGCATTGTCAGACACAAAATCATCAATGTCGACCTGCTCATTGGCAAGGTGATATCTCCAAACACGCGAGAATACAAAGTTACTCAAATACTATAGAGCTAGATTATAGCGAATTCATGGTTAAAAATCGCTGAACATAGAATTTGAGTGATCCAGATCATCAATAGATATAATTCGGTTGGATCACCAATCAAACTCGTGTGAATTTGAGAGGATTTTACTCCCGTTAACGCCAAAATGCTGACAAGCTGGTGAGAGGCCCCTTAAAGGCGCTGAAAATACATAAAGAATTTGAGATTATGGGCGGTGGCTGTGTAACCAGTCTCGAGCTATCTGGTCTCTGTTTTGAAATTCCT
>JAHDFS010000079.1 GCA_020628035.1 Rhizobiaceae bacterium | reverse complement strand
GCAATTGGGTTGCCGGATAATGTGCCCAACTGCATGAGCCATTTGTCTTCACCAACAATCTTTTTATCAAAGTGGCGCATGATATCTGCACTAGCACCCAAGGCTGCAAGCGGAAAGCCACCCCCGATAATCTTGCCCAATGTGCAGATATCTGGAACAACGCCATAACGTTCTTGCGCACCGCCATAGGCTAGTCGAAATCCGGTGACAATTTCATCAAAGATCAAAAGCACATTATATTTATCGCAAAGATCGCGCAGGCCTTGTAGATAACCTGGTTCTGGCGGAATGATCCGCTGGAGCGGTTCAACAATGATGGCAGCGATATCATCATCCTCGCGCAACAGATTTTCAACGGCTTCAAGATCATTATAGGGCGCAATGACCATTTGCTCTGCGACACCATTTGGAATGCCTGCACTGTCGGGCACCGCTTGCGGAAAATTGACCCGCCGTGAAGGTGCTAAACTCATTTGTGCTTCAGCGCTCATGCCATGATAACCACCTTCAAATTTGAGGATTTTATTGCGATCGGTATAAGCGCGTGCAAGGCGAATGGCATACATATCCGCTTCACCACCTGATGTGACAAAGCGAACTTGTTCGCAACACGGCACTGCATCGATAATGGCTTGCGCGAGTTCAATACCTTTGCTGTTATTGGCAAAAAACGTCATGCCCTTTGGCAATTGTTCCAAGACAGCTTCCATAACCTCGGGGTGCCCGTGACCTAGCAGCATCGGGCCGGAACCAATCAGATAGTCGATATATTTATTGCCATCTTCATCCCAGACATGGGCGCCTTCTCCGCGCGCGATGATAATTCCGGGATCAAAATTTCCAAACCCTCCGGCTGGCAACACCTCTTGCGCTTTTTCAATCCATTCATCTTGGGTTTTGATCTTCAACATGTGCTAGCTCAATTCTAAAATGGGTTCACCCAAGATATCAGGATCTGGCGAGACACCCAAGCCCGGTCCTTCTGGTGGCGCAATTCGTCCATTCTTGCGCACCGGTCCATCCGGGCACAAACGGGGCGATACATAATTTGCCAGATCACATGTGTTTAGGAGTGATCCATGAGGGGTTGATGCTGCTAAATGCAGGGACGCAGCTGTGACAATGTCAGATCCCCAGGTGCATTCTGCGCAAATTTCAGCGCCTAAATGGACGACCAGATCGCGCGCCCTACGGGTGGCGGATAACCCACCAAATTTTGAGAGTTTAAGTGCAACAGCATCGAGACATCCCAATTCATAAGCCTTCAATAAAGACGCGTAATCATGAGCGTTCTCATCAATCTTCATCGGTAAGCCCGTTGCATTGCGAACCGCCGCACAATCTTCCAAAGTTTGACAGGGTTGTTCTAGCATCACATCAAGATGGGCAACCGCGCGACCGGTTCGCGTCGCATGCAGGCGTGATGCCCCGCAATTCCAGTCGCCATAAACCAGCGGGCCTTTGCCAACAGCTTCGCGCACTTTGATAAGCCGCTCGGCGTCTTGCTCCCAATTCGCATCCGCACCAAGTTTGACCTGAAACTGCCGGATACCTGTGGCATAGGCGTCCTTTGCAATGCGGGCCATTTCATCCGGCGCGATACAAGTGATCGAATGATAAAGCGGCATATCATACCGCGTGCGACCACCAAGCAAAGCATAAAGAGGCAAATTGGTCGCCTTGCCAAATAGATCCCAAAGCGCAATATCGATGATGGATTTCGCGTGAAAATGCCCGATTAAAAACCCATCGAGTTTGCGCATGGGGGCATCCACACCAAAAGGTTCGATACCCAAAATCTCATGCGCCATTTCAGTCACAGCGCTTGGTATGCCTTTGGCAAATGCCGGCAAGTAATGCGGGATGGGACAAACTTCGCCCCAACCTTTCAGACCATTATCGGTTTGAAGACACACAACATGCGTTTCAACCGTGGCGCAGGTTTTGCCCTCGGCCATATAATAGGTTTCATGGCTGGTTAGATCGACTGACCATAATTTGATTGATGATACTTTCATGCACTCACCATGCTTGGTGCATCAACGCGCGGCAACAGGCTGTCAGGATCATAAGCGGGTTCTGAAAGTACACGTGCTGCACGCTTTTCACCGTGAATGATTACCTCAAGCCACGTGCCCGGTTTTGCGGCATCCGGCTTAATGTAAGCAAAAGCTAACACTTTACCAATTGTATGACCAAAGACCACAGATGCGGTGGAGCCAACAACAACGCCATTGTGCAACACCGCTTCACCGCCGTGCCCATCAACACTGCCGTTAGGTTCGATTTCAAGATAAGCGCAAATCCAAGGCAGGTCTTTATTGAGTGTGAGGTCGCGGCCCAGATAGTCTTTATCCGTACGCGCAAAGCGCAATACATCTGCCTCAGCGAGCGTGACTTCGTTGGTCAATTCGCCTGCACCTTTGAAGCCCTTTTCCATGCGCATGACATTCATTGCAAAGCTTCCATAGTCTGAAATGCCGTAGCCTTCACCGGCGGACCAGAGCGCCTTGTAGACATCAAGGCATGCACTGTTAGGCATATGAAATTCCCAACCCAATTCGCCTGCATAAGACATGCGAAACGCCCAAATTTTGTGATTAGCGACTATAATTTCTTGAGCTGACAACCAACGAAAAGCTTTGTTCGAGAGGTCCGCGTCTGTGCATTTTTCCAGCACGTCTCGCGATCGTGGCCCATTTAACGACAGCGCTGCCCAATCAGAAGATAAAACCTTGATGGTCACATCATGATCAGCTTTGTTTTGATGAAGATGATCTTCAAGTCGCTGCTCGAAAAATGCAGCGCATACCAAATAAAAACGCTCGTCCGACATACGCACAATTGTTGTTTCAAGCTCGATGCGTCCCCGACGATTGAGCATATGAGTGAGCGTGATGGAACCTGTTTTTTGCGGCATGCGGTTGGCCGTTAACCCATCCAATAGTGCATAGGCATCGGGACCCGATACCTCGATCTTGGTGAAAGCGGTCACATCCATAATACCGACGCGTTCGCGGACAGCGCGCACTTCTTCGCCAACCATATCATGCACATCATTGCGACGGAACGAATATTGATCTTCTTGCGCAACACCATTTTTGGCAAACCAGCGCGGGCGTTCAAACCCATAAACTTCCTCATGCACAGCGCCTTTGGACTTAAGCAATTCGTGTAAGGGAGATGGTTTAATAGGACGGCCAGCCAATCGGTTAAAATGCGGGAACGGGATTTCATGGCGCAGGCAATAATCTTCTTCAGCTTTAATAACCTGCCAGTCTTTTGTGGCATAAGGGCCAAAGCGGCGGGGATCATAATCGCGCATCGAAATATCAGCCGCGCCATGCACCATCCAACGCGCCAATTCGCGCGTGAGGCCTGGTCCCCAACCAATGCCAATTTGCGTGCCGCAACAGCACCAATAGTTTGAAACACCGGGTGCTGGACCTATCAATGGATTGCCATCCGGTGGGTGACTGATCGCACCATGAACTTCACGTTGAATGCCAAGCTCGGCAAAGATGGGCATGCGGTTGAGGCTTTCTTCCAGCCACGGCATGACGCGATCATAATCGGCATCAAATAGCCAGTTCTCATAACCCCAAGGACAATGATCATGCCAAACCGAGTTAGGATTGGATTTTTCATAAATGCCGATCAATCCGCGTTTTTGCTCCATGCGGATATAGCCCGAGACTTTTTTATCATCGCGGATCACCGGAAGCTCTTTGTCCAGATTTTCAAATTCTGGAACGGGTTCCGTGACAAAATAATGGTGCGTCATTGACGTCATAGGCAATTGAAGTCCCGACCATTCACCCATTTGACGTGCATATGTGCCGCCGGCATTGACGACATGTTCGCACGTAATGGTACCCTGTTCAGTTTCGACAACCCATTCGCCATTTGGCGCTTGCGTGATGTTTGTAGCGCGGCAGTTTCGGATGATGCGCGCACCTTTTTGGCGCGCACCTGCGGCCATGGCCATTGTGACATTGGTTGGATCCACGTGACCATCATCAGGTGTGTAAAGCGCACCTAAAACACCATCTAAATTATAAAACGGATGCAGCTCTGCGACGCGCTCAGGGCCAACAAGTTCGATGTTAAACCCAAGTGACCGACCGACCGATAACGTGTGCCGCAACCAATCCATCTCGTCCTCTGTATAAGCTAAACGGAAGGAGCCGCAGCCGTGCCAAGTCACGGCTTGACCAGTTTCTTTTTCAAGAGCACCGGAATAAAGACCAATATTGTAATCGACACATTTTCCAAGACTGAAGCTAGACGTGGAATGGGTAATTTGCCCGGCCGCATGCCAGGTACTGCCGCTGGTGAGTTCTGCCTTTTCCAAAAGGACCGTTTCTGGTCCCCAGCCTTCATGCGCGAGGTGATAAGCAAGGCCTACACCCATCACACCGCCGCCCACGATGACAACGCGCGCATGTGTCGGAAAGTTTTTTGTCACTGTCGTTCCTTTCAGTGATTTTTCTCTCGACAATGTAATCAAACAAATGTACCATAGTCAATCATGAATGTAACAAATGTATCAAATACGATTTTAGAGCGGTTAGCCAACGAGCTGCCGGAACTCACACCAGAAGCACAAAAGGCAGCGACTTATGTGCTAGAAAATCCGCGCGATGTTGGTGTGTCCACAGTGCGTGAGATTGCCGAAGCGGCCAATGTGAAGCCCAATACATTTGTGCGCATGGCACGCCAGGTTGGCTTTGAAGGGTATGATGATTTCAGAGTGCCGTTTCGCGAAGCCATCCGCCGTGGGGCCGTTGATTTTCCTGACCGAGCAAGATGGTTGCAAGACGTTCGAAAGTCCGGTGATCTTGGTGGTCTGTACGCGGATATGGTGCAAGAGGTGCTCAATAATATTGAGGAGACATTTGCTGGCATTTCTGCGGATCAGCTCAAAGATGCTGCCAATTCTATTTGGAATTCGCGCAATATTTTTGTGCTTGGCGTCGGCGTTCATAATTCCAACGCGCGCAACTTCACCTATTTGGCGTCCACCGGCATGGTGCAGTTTCATTCAATCCCAAAACCAGGATCGACCCCTGTTGATGACTTAGCGTGGGCAGATGAACGCGATGTGTTGATTGCCATCACCTGCAAACCTTATCGTTCTGAAGTTGTTGAAGCGGTGAAAATCGCGCGCGAGCAGAATATGACCATCATCGCAATATCTGATAGCCCGGCAAGTCCGATCCTACGCGATGCAGATCATGGATTTGTGGTCTCTGTCGATACGCCTCAATTCTTCCCTTCATCGGTGAGTATTATCGCACTATTAGAGACGCTGTTGTCGTTTGTGATTGCGGCGGCCAGTGATGAGATTGTTGATCGCGTGGACACCTTTCACAAACGTCGGCATCAGCTTGGCCTTTATCATGAGCCGATCAAATGACCGAACCCATCAGATCATTGGATGCGAGATATTACACAGACCCCGAAATCTTTCAGCTTGAAAGTGCAGGTCTTTTATCAAGCACATGGCAATTTGGTTGTCATGCATCCCAATTATCTGAAAAGGGTTCCTATGCGAGTTTTGAAATTGCGGGTGAAAGCCTGTTTGCCGTGCGCGGGCGAGATGATCAAATTCGTGTTTTTTATAATGTCTGCCAGCATCGCGCACATCAGCTGGTGAATGGTACGGGGAAATCCTCTGTCTTGGTCTGCCCCTATCATGCATGGACATATGAACTATCGGGCGAATTGCGTAGCGGACCTAATATCAAAGCCGTTGAAGGATTTGATAAATCATCCATTTGCCTCACCGAAGTGCGCTCGGAAGAATTCTTGGGATTTATCTTTGTGAACTTGGATCCAGAAGCTGCGCCGATGGATGATTGGTTTCCCAATGCGCGGCAAGAGCTTTCTGAATGGGTGCCAAACTGGGCCGAGTTAGAACCGCTCGAATGGATTGAAATTCCAGAAAACTGCAATTGGAAAGTCTCCGTTGAGAATTATTCAGAATGCTATCACTGCACACTCAACCATCCGACATTTGCAAGCGGTGTGGTCAAGCCGGAGACCTATGACATTCAACCGCAAGGCAAATGTTTGCGCCATACAACGGAATGCCAAAACTTAGAAAACATGACCTATGATATTCATTCAGGGTTTCAACATTTTGATGAATATTCGAGCTGGTTCTTATGGCCGATGTTTTCATTTCAGGTCTATCCGGGCAATGTCTTAAATACCTATCACTGGCGCGCGATAGATACAGATCGCGTGGTGGTTTTTCGCGGGTGGTATTCTGTTGGTGGTGTTGAAGACAAGAAGATCCGTCAACTTGCCGTTCAGGACCGAGAGACAACCGTTGAAGAAGATATTCATCTTGTTGAATCCGTGCAGCGTGGTTTAAATTCAAAGGGATATAGGCCGGGACCGCTGGTGATTGATAAGTCAGGCGGGGTGAATTCTGAACATCCGGTGATGCACTTACAACGCTGGATGCGGCAAGCAATCGATGGCCAATACAAAAGATGATGATCGTTGAAGCATAACATGAAAGAACATTGGCAAAACTATATCAATGGCGAATGGGTCGATGGTGGCGCGGGGCGTCTTGATGTCATTAATCCGGGCACGGGCGAGAAATTAGCTGAACAGGCACTCGCTGACGCTGGCGATGTTGATAAAGCTGTGACCTCCGCCCATGAGCTTCATCTGTCAGGTGCATTGTCGGGTCTTAGACCGGTTGAGCGCGGCCGTATGGTCCAAGCCATGGGTCGATATCTGCTTGAACATATTGATGAAATTGCCCAAATTTTAACACTCGAGCAAGGCAAGCCCTTATGGGAAGCACGCATCGAGGTGGAAGGTGCGGCGCGCTATTTTGAATATTATGGCAATCAAGCAGAAACGGTTGAAGGGCGCTCCATTCCCTTGGGCAAGGGTTATTTTGATTTTACCACGCATGAACCCTATGGCGTATCAGCACAGATTATCCCTTGGAATTACCCGCTTGAAATGACAGCGCGATCACTATCCGCTGGTTTGGCGACCGGCAATTGTTGTGTGATCAAAACGCCGGAGCTCACCCCCCTATCCAATGCATGGTTTGCTCATGCGGCCGAAGCCGTCGGCCTGCCAAAAGGCGCAGTGAATATCATCTGTGGGTATGGTCATGAAGCAGGCGTTGCATTATCTGCGCATCCTTTGGTCAACCAGATTGTGTTCACAGGATCCGTGCCAACAGGTATCGCGATCGCATCGGCTGCCGCAAAAAATGTTGTTCCATGTGTATTAGAACTGGGCGGAAAGTCTGCCGCAATTGTCCACGATGATGCAGATCTAGAAGCTTTTGAAAATGATGTACGCTGGGGGATATATTTCAATGCCGGGCAAGTATGTTCAGCCATGTCACGAGTCATTGCCCATGAAAACGTGCACGATGAACTGGTCGAGCGTATTACCAATGTCGCAAAGTCTTTGAACGTTGGTCCAGGAATTGATCAGCCGGATTTTGGTCCCACAATGGGTGCAATGGTATCTGAACAACAACGTGATCGCGCTGTTGATATGGTGATTGAAGCGGTCAAAGAAGGTGCTGATCTTTCAACCGGTGGGCATAAGCTTAATCGTGATGGTGCGTTTATGGAGCCGACTGTGCTTTCAGGTGTTACGCCCGATATGAAAATTGCGAATGAGGAAGTGTTTGGTCCGGTTCTTTCGATACTAAAATTCAATTCAGACAGCGACGCAATCAAGATCGCCAACAACACACCTTATGGCTTGGTAGGGGGCGTATTCACAAAAGATCTAGATCGCGCCATGCAAGCCAGCCAAAAACTTCGCGCAGGTCAGGTGTTTGTCAATGAGTGGTATGCGGGCGGCGTGGAAACGCCCTTTGGCGGTTATGGCAAATCCGGCTATGGGCGTGAAAAGGGCCGCGAGGCACTTTGGAATTATGTTCAGACCAAAAATGTTGCAATCAAACTGAAGGATTAGAAAATGAGCTTATTTGATGAAGATCTTTTTTTGAAAGGTTTGGTGCAACGCAAGAGCACACTTGGCGCTGAATATGTTGAGAATAATCTAAAAAATGCGGACTGGCTCACCCAACCTTTTCAAGAAGCTATGACCGCATGGTGTTGGGGGTTTGGCTGGGGTGACGATGTGATTGATCCCAAAACCCGCTCGATGATGAACTTGTCCATGATTGGAGCATTGGGCAAAATGCATGAATGGGAAATTCATTGCCGCGGGGCGCTCAATAACGGTGTGTCACATGAGGAAATCCGTGCCATCATTCACGTGATCGGCATATATTGCGGCGTACCGCAAGCGCTTGAATGTTTTCGTGTTGCGCGCAAGGTAATTGAAGAAACCAGTCGCGAAGAAACCTCCAAATAAGATCGCGCGGCAGCGATGATCGCATGGGATCTTAGGGCTGTCTTTCAGCATTGAACGGAGCCAAAATTCATAGAATCCACTTTCTGCTTCCAGCCCTTTCCTCCTTCACGTGAAAAGGACGGATCTTGTCAATTGAAACCAGATTGTCATTGGGTTTGAGCTATTTGACGGTTTTTAGCAAAATACTGGTTTCAGTGTTTAATATGCCGCGAATTTCGCGCGTTCGTCGCAGCAATCCGTCAAAATCTGACAGACTGGTTGTTTCGATTTGCGCAACAAGATCCCAAGCGCCATTGGTACTATAAAGACTGACGATCTCTGGTATATCTTTTAAAGATTTTACCACAGAAGATGTCAGATTTCCCTGCACTTCGACTGTCATAACAGCGCGGATGAGTTCAATTCCAGCAGCGCTATCAACATCGACCGTAAATCTTTGAATAGTATTAGAGCTGACAAGTCGCTCCAAGCTCATTTGCACGGTTGAGCGAGAAACGCCCAATTGACCGGCCAAAGTTGTAATGGATGCGCGTGCATCTCTTTGCAAAATCAGCAACAATTTTCTGTCGGTAGATGTCAGTTGGCGCATTTTCAAATTTTAAGTCAAATTGACAAATTAATCTTACATTTTGCTGAATTTATATTTCAAAATAACGAATTTGCCAACTATTTGTTCGTTTTTTTGATCTGAATAATAAATGTCAGAAGATCAAAGGAGAAATTGCTGGTGGTCAAATGTATGTTGGTGGGAGCGCCTGTTGAATGCGGCGCATATCGGTTTGGTTGCCTCATGGGCCCCGATGCTTATCGCACTGCGGGATTAAAACCGACGATCGAAGCGCTGGGATATGAAGTTCATGACCTTGGCAATGTCGCTCCAAGATCCATTAAGGGCACACCCCATCCAAACGCTTCCATCCATAATTTAGATGAAACAATTGGGTGGGCGTTATCACTTGAAGAGGCGGCGTATAACGCTTCAAGCCCGTCAAATTTTCCTATCTTTTTAGGCGGTGATCATAGTCTTTCAATTGGCACTGTGCCCGGTGTTACTCGTCGGGCTGCAGAATTAGGCCGCGAACAATTTGTGCTTTGGCTGGATGCCCATCCCGATATCCATACACTTAAAACAACAACAAGCGGCCATCTTCATGGTACTCCGGTTGCTTATTTTACCGGCAAGAGCGATTTTAATGGGACCTTCCCCGATCTTAAGCACCGGGTAAAACCGGCCAATGTTTGCATGATGGGTATTCGTTCAGTTGATCCTGCAGAAAATGAACATTTGATCAATTCACAAATCGTTGTGCATGACATGCGCTCAATCGACGAACATGGTGTTGCAGCCCCCCTTCGCGCATTTTTAGACCGTGTGCAAAATGCCAATGGCGTGTTGCATGTCAGTCTGGATGTTGATTTTTTAGAACCCAATATAGCACCTGCCGTTGGCACCACAGTCCCAGGCGGGGCAACTTTCCGCGAAGCACATTTAATAATGGAAATGTTGTGCGACAGCGGTTTGGTGACATCGCTAGATCTTGTTGAACTTAATCCTTTTCTTGATGAGCGCGGGCGCACTGCAAGCCTCATGGTCGATCTTTGCGCGAGCCTTTTTGGCCGCAAAGTACTCGATAAGCCAACACGGAGTTTCTGATGCAGAATATACAATCACCATCATCAGTCGTTATGATCCGACCTCACAAATTCAAATCCAATCCCGAAACAACACATGATAACGGGTTTCAAATCGGTGATTTTGGCACCCAAACACAAACGGCCAACCAGGCATTAAAAGAGTTTGATGATGCGGTCTTGGCTTTGGAACATGCGGGCGTAAACGTGCATGTGTTTGATGATCACGGGGACAAAGATACGCCGGATTCCGTTTTCCCAAATAATTGGTTTTCAACCCATAGGGGTGGGCATATTGCGCTTTACCCAATGTATGCGGCAAACCGACAGCGCGAGCGACGTTGGGATGTCATTGAATTTCTCAAGCAAAAATATCGCGTTCAAGATGTCATTGATTATTCCGGTTTAGAACAAGATGGCCTTTCCTTGGAAGGAACGGGCGCAATGGTTATCGATTACATTGGCCGCATTGTCTATGTTGCAAAATCCAATCGGTCAGACCCAGTTATACTCGAACGCTTTTGCGCTCATTTCAATTTTGAACCCATGGCGTTTGAAGCCGCAGATACATATGGAAACCAAATTTACCACACCAATGTCATGATGACCGTGGCAACAAAATTTGCTTTGCTTTGCGCTGAAATGATAACCGATGACAAACGACGCAATGCGGTTATTGAAAGACTGGAAGAAACTGGTCGCGATATCATTTTGCTTTCAAGCGACCAAATATATGAATTTGCTGGCAATGCTATTGAGTTAACAGGGCATCACCCGGTGCTAGCCATGTCGTCAAGAGCCTTCGCCTCGCTTACCCGAGACCAGTGCCGTCGCATTGAAAAATCCGCAGAAATTTTACCCATCTCCATACCCACGATTGAAACAGCTGGCGGTTCCGTGCGTTGCATGATCGCCGGCAATTTTCTCGCTAAACGCTGACATTGGTAAACTTATGAGGAGCTCAAATGACCAAAGCAACAAATCTTAACCCATCCAAATTAGCCATGGTTCCTTTCGTCAGTGTTGATAACATGATGAAAATCGTCAATTCAATTGGCACAGCTCGTATGATTGCTGAGATCGCAGATTATGTGGAAGCAGATTTTCTGCGTTGGAAGCTATTTGATAAAACGCCTCGCGTTGCAGCTCATTCAGATGAGGGTGTCATCGAACTCATGCCAACAAGCGATGGCGAAACCTATGGCTTTAAATATGTCAATGGTCACCCAGCCAATATGGCGCGCGGTTACCAAACCGTGACGGCATTTGGGGTCCTTGCGCGCGTTGATAATGGGTATCCCGTTTTGTTTAGTGAAATGACCATTCTTACTGCGTTGCGAACAGCTGCAACATCTGCAGTTGCGGCAAAACATTTGGCTCCAAAAGATGCTAAAGTCATGGGGATGATCGGCAATGGTGCGCAATGTGAATTTCAAGCTTTAGCCTTTAAGGAAGTGGTGGGAATTGATACAATTCGGCTTTATGATATCGATGCTTCTGCAACACAAAAAGCTGTGCGCAATCTTTCAAACAGTGGCCTAAATGTGATTGCGTGTAAGTCTGCTGAGGAGGCTGTTGCGGGCGCACAGATCGTGACCACCTGCACAGCTGATAAGCAATACGCCACTATATTAACGGATAATATGATTGGCGCAGGGATCCATATTAATGCGATCGGTGGCGACTGTCCGGGCAAAACAGAATTACACAAAGATATACTTTTGCGATCAGATATTTTTGTTGAATATCCGCCACAAACCCGAATTGAGGGAGAGATCCAGCAATTGCCTGATGATCATCCTTTAACAGAACTTTGGAAAGTGATGTCGGGTGAAGTACCTGGTCGCACTTCCGATAATCAAATTACTCTGTTTGATAGCGTTGGTTTTGCAACCGAAGACTTCTCAGCGCTGCGTTACATTCATGACAAGCTAGATAGTTTAAATCACTTTGTGGAGCTTGACCTCTTGGCAGATCCAGATGATCCACGCGATCTATTTGGCATGATCCAACGTTCAGCAACAAACCCCAACAACCAGATGCATGCGGGTCAAAAGAGCTAATTTCTGATCCCCTAGATTAAGCAGATATCGCGTCTCAAATTGGTGTTGATGTCCGAGGTTATTCTTCGGACATCGACAATTGTAAAATTGCACTTAAGCGACTATTCGATCAAGCTATGAACTCCTGATGGATTGTCCAGGGTATCTTTGGGATGAATATCAGAAAATATCTCTAAGATATTGTTTTCTGGATCACGAAAAAACAGTGTCCGGTGTGTCCAATCCTGATTGGTTGGCTTCTCAATCACATCATATCCAAGATTTTGTAGTGTTTGATAAGCCTCGTCGACATCCGCTGGCGGAACGCGAAAACTAATTTGAATGGACGCTGACCTTACCGGAACAGAAGGACCATCATATGAACGCCCGCGTCGTCGCAAACCAAAATAAAGTGTACCAACACGAAAGAATAGCATGCGATCTGGGAAATCTTCTTCAATCACGAAATCAAAAAGCTTCTCATAAAATGCACGCATCTTATCAAGATCATCACATAAAATGATCACATAATCCAAACTGCGAATAGCGTTAAAGCCGCTGAATTTGTTCATGATGTCATACCCTCGAATTTAGGTTCATGGAAACGCGCATGCGGGATCACCGCGATGGGTGCAACCTCGACCAAAAGGTCAGGGACAATCAAGCCTGCAGCCTGAATTAGGATGCTAACCGGTCCATGTTCGAGTTTTAGTTTCTCAGCCCTCACCTTTTGGATCGCAGGCAAGTCTGCCGGATCAAGATAAAAAATTGTCAGCGATACTATGTCGTCTAAACGACCGCCAACGGCGTTTAAAATATGTTCCACATTCTCAAAGCATTTACGCGCCTGCGCTTCGCAATCGCCAATGCCTATAATGTTTGAATTCTTGTCCCAAGCAACCTGTCCGGTCAGGTGCAATACCTTGCCTTCAGGCTCGACGACACCGTGATGAAAGGCGCGGCCTTGCTGCGGCCATCCGGTGGGCGGATTATATCTAATTGTCATTGATTTCCTCACTTTGTTTTCATCTCATATGGAGCGAATTTTGTGTGTTTGCTCAAACGATAAAAATTAAACGAGAGGCTTAGAAAATCTCGGTCTTCTTGATCAAACTTTCATGTTAAATTTGAATGGAAGGAGTACAAATGACCTATCGATTTCCATCTTTAAACGGTTTGAAAGCTTTTGAGGCCGCAGCGAGACATCTCAGTTTCAAAACAGCATCAGCGGAATTGGGTGTAACCCCCGGAGCGATCAGCCAACAAGTTAAACGGCTGGAAGCATCACTTGGAATTGCGCTTTTTCGACGCCTCCCGCAAGGGCTATTACTCACCAAAGAGGGTTCTGAATATTTACCCAAAGTCTCTGATGCTTTTGATCTTTTGACAGACGCAACGGAAGCAATTGCACCGACTTTAAATGGGAGAAAATTAAGCGTCGGTATTGCGCCGTCAGTGGCAAAAATATTACCAGATGGATGGCCAAGGCGCATAATTGCCCTGGATGCTTACATTCGTGACACCAGATTAACCGAAGATGCTGAGTTAATCTGGAGCAATGAAATTGATGCACTTTTGTTGGATCGGCAGACCCGACACCCAAGTCTTTCTGAACAGGTGATCACTGTTTCGGGAAGCAAATCAGAGCTTTATTTCATAACACGGCCAGGCTTGGCGCAGTGTCGACAATCGCGTGCAATTATCGAATATCTTTCAAAAGATAAAACATTCCAGTAATGCCATTTTTGCAAATATCGATTGGAAGATTTTTTGGTTTATGGCACAAAGGTAAGTTCGATGATCAGAATTCGTAGATCAATTTACACACCAACCAAAAACAACGTCAGCTTACCTTCGAAATGTCTTTCACCGATTTGCGGACCACAAGTTCTGAATCAATCTTGATCCTTGTGGTTCCCTTAATAGATGTTACGGACAATCCTCCGCACAACAGATCAGCCGCCTGCTCTGCGATGCGTTGCGCTGGCATACGAACTGTGGTCAGCCCGGGTTCCATTTGCGATGATCCTCTGAAATCTCCAATCCCAATGATCGATACATCATCAGGTATCTTAATACCCAAGGATTGGCATGCGTAAACAGCACCTTGAGCGATAACATCATTGCCACATATAATCGCTGTTGGGCGGTCTTCAGATAAAAGTTTGATAATAGCTTGTTTTGCCTCGCCAATATCATACCGTGTTTCGAAAAATCGGTTTTTTCGCAATTCAGATAATTCCATGGAGAGCGCGTGCAAGACCCCATTTAAGCGATCTTCTGCACGATCATTCGCCTTAGTTGGCGGGAAGACAAGTGCAACATCACGATGGCCCATTTTTCGCAAATATTGCGCGGCCTCAAAACCAACTTGAAAATTATCAGCACCAATACATGGGATGGGTGAATCCTTGCGATAGTTCCAGGCTGCCAATACGGGCACGCGGCGTGCGGCAAGCATCTCAATGGGCGCTTTTTCATGTTCAAAACCAATCAGCGCCACACCATCTATTCGTCTTTCCAAAAGAGACTTCACAATGCCAACTTCCAATGCCGGATTATAGCCATGGGCAGCAATCAGCATGGTTCTATCATGTGATAATAAACGCGCTGAAAAGGCCTGAATAAGTTCCGCAAAAATGGCGTTATCAATTGTTGGCACGATCAATCCAATCGTGCCGGAAAAACCATGCTGATCTGTCGTTGCAATCCTGTTTCTATAATATCCAAGATCTCTGGCTGCTTGTTCAATAAGGTTTCGAGTTTTGCCTTTGACAATCTCAGGCTCATTGAAAAAACGAGAAACGGTGGCCGGAGAAACCCCTGCACGTTTTGCGACTTCAACAATGCCTGGAGCACCTTTTCTGGATCGCGCACGCATATAAATTTCCTTGATTTTATTAACTAATTTTAAAAAAATGAAAACATTTGCATTTTTAGTTTCATAGACTACCGTGGTTCAAGAAGCAAATTCATATTCATTTTGCGTTCTTGGGAGGAGAGCAATACATGGAGTTTTTGGGGTATTTTGGTGGAGTTTTTGAGCCACTATCTTTCCTGCTGTTACTCGTCGGAACGATTGGCGGTTTGATACTTGGCGC